>NZ_LZEJ01000039.1:0-26742 GCF_001704375.1 Alishewanella sp. HH-ZS
ACACTGACTGCCCCTATGCCAATTAATGAATTTAGGTAATCCGATGCTTTGGCAAGATTTAACCCGGCTGAATCGCTACGAGCGATACTGGTTAGCCGTGTTCTTACTGATTATTACGCTCAGTACGCTCTGGTTTAGCAGTACGGGCACTGATTGGCAAAGCTGGCGTTCAATTACACTGAACTGGCTGATCAGCCCGCTGAGTGCGATTAGTGGCGTGCTTTGCGTGGTGATGGTGGCCAAAGGCTTACTGTCAAACTGGATTTGGGGCCTAATCAGTGCCAGCAGCTACGGCCTGATTGCCTGGACCTCAGGCTATTATGGTGACTGGTTATTAAATTGGTTTTACTTTTTACCGGCACAATTCTTTATTTATTATAGTTGGCGCCATCAGTTACACAGTGAAACCCGACAGGTCAGGGTGCGGCGTCTCGGTTGGCATTGGTGTTGGGTGCTGTTACTGGTAGGGTTTGGTATTACAGCCTTAGCGCAAATGCTCAATGGCCTGGATGGCTTTATCAGTGACGCGTTAAAGCGCAACTCTGCGGTCTATGATAGCCTGCAGACGTTGACGGGTTTTGGCCTGAGTGGCCCTTTACTGGATGCCAGCACGGTGGTACTGCAAATTACCGCACAATTGTTAATGATCCGGATGTTTGCTGCGCAGTGGCCATTCTGGATAGCCACCAATGTGCTGACCATCTTTGCCTGGAGTCTGGTGCTGTTAACCACGCCGGACTCAGCGCCTTATGCGGTTCCTACCTTATTAATGTGGATCGCCTTTTTAGTTAATTCAGTATATGGTGCCGTTAGCTGGCATCGTGGAGCGAAAGCAGCGTGAACAGAGTAGGGGTTTTCCCGGGTAAATTTTTACCGCCACACCGTGGTCATTTGACCGCCATTTTACGCGCCCATGCGCTCTGCGATGAACTCTATGTGGTGATCAGTGAGCGGCCACAGGAAGATGGTGAACTCTGCGCCCAGGCCGGTATTCCTTATATCGATGGGGTCCTGCGCCAACGCTGGTTATCGCAGGAGCTGCAAGGCCTGGGTATTAAGGTGCTGTTACAACAGGAAGGGCATATTCCGCCTTTTCCTCAAGGTTGGGGCGAGTATGCGGCCTTATTGCGGCAAAGTGTACCGGTACCTTTTCAGCTGATTTTCGGTGGTGAAGAAAGCTACCGCACTGGTCATCAGCAGCATTTTCCGGATATTCAGTATCAGGTGTTGGATCCACAGCGTACCCAGTGGCCGATTAGTGGCACTGAGATCCGCAATCATCCCTATTTACACTGGGATTATATTGCTGGTGCCGCGCGGCCATTTTTTGCCCGTAAGGTACTGATTACCGGGCCTGAGTCTTGTGGTAAAACGACGTTAACCCGCAAGCTGGCAAAGGTGTACTGCACCTCCTGGTCAGAAGAGCTGGGGCGGGATTATCAGGAAGAGGTGGTCGGCGGTAATGGCGATCTCTTTAACCTGGAAGATTTTAATCGTATTACCCATCTGCAGTATGAGCAGGATTATCAGGCGCTACGCAGTGCCAACAAAGTCTGTTTTTTTGATACCGATGCGGTGGTAACCGCCTTTTTTAGTCAGGTGTTTCTTGGTCAGTTGGCCAGCCGGATTGAAAGCTTTATCGACCCCAACAAGTATGACTTGATTATCGCGCTGGAGCCAACGGTGCCCTGGGTGGCGGATGGTATGCGTGAACTGGGCGATCCCGATGTGCGTCAGCAAAGCTTCGAGCAGTTAATGGCGCTTTATCAGCAGTACGGTTTTCCCGCTGAACGGCTCCTGCGGGTCAGTTCAGCTAATTATTATGAACGGCTGGAGGCTTGTATCGGCGCTGTTGATGCCTTATTGGCCGCCAGATAGCAGTGGGCGGAAAATCTCAGTAGGCATTACAGCCAGATATAGCCAGCGGGCTTTTCGCTGCTATAATGCCGCATCATTTATGTATTCGTTTTATAGGATTATGCAGTTTATGTCGGACGTCGCGAATCGCCCAACTAACTTTATCCGGCAAATTATTGATGCCGATCTGGCCAGTGGCAAACATCACAGTGTGCAAACCCGTTTTCCGCCTGAACCAAACGGTTATTTGCATATCGGCCATGCAAAATCGATTTGTTTAAACTTTGGCATCGCCGAAGATTATCAGGGGCAGTGTAATCTGCGTTTTGACGACACCAACCCGGAAAAAGAAAACGTTGAATTTGTGGAATCGATTCAGCGCGACGTGAACTGGCTGGGCTTTCAGTGGTCTGGCGCGGTGCGTTACTCTTCTGATTATTTCGAGCAGCTGTATGGTTACGCTGTTGAGCTGATCAACAAAGGCCTGGCTTATGTTTGTTTCCTGAATGCGGAGCAAATGCGTGAATACCGCGGTAATCTGACCCAGCCTGGCAAACCCAGCCCATACCGCGACACCAGCCCGGCAGAAAATCTGGCGCTGTTTGAAAAAATGCGTGCCGGTGGCTTTAAAGAGGGGGAATGTTCCCTGCGCGCAAAAATTGATATGGCCTCCAGCTTTATCTGTATGCGGGACCCGGTGATTTACCGGATTAAGTTTGCCCATCACCATCAAACCGGTGATAACTGGTGCATTTATCCGATGTATGATTTTACGCATTGTATTTCGGACGCGCTGGAAGGTATTACGCACTCGCTGTGTACGCTGGAGTTCCAGGATAACCGCCGTCTTTATGACTGGATCCTGGATAACATCACCATTCCTTGTCACCCGCAGCAAATCGAATTTTCGCGCTTGAATCTGGAATTTGCGGTGATGAGTAAGCGTAAGCTACAAACACTGGTTGAGCAACAGGTGGTCAGTGGCTGGGATGATCCGCGGATGCCGACCATTGCCGGTTTGCGTCGTCGTGGCTATACGCCGGCGGCGATCCGTGAATTTGCCAAGCGCATCGGTATTACCAAACAAGACAACGTGATTGAGATGAGTGCGCTGGAAGCCTGTATCCGGGAAGATCTGGATGCGACAGCACCGCGGGCCATGGCTGTACTGGACCCAATCAAAGTGACCATTACCAACTATCCAGCCGATCAGCTGGAGTGGTTAACTGCGCCGAACCATCCAAAAGAAGATATGGGTGAGCGTAAACTGCCATTTGGCCGTGAGATCTATATTGACCGCGCCGACTTCCGAGAAGAAGCCAACAAAAAATATAAACGTCTGGTATTAGGTGGCGATGTGCGGCTGCGCAATGCTTATGTGATCCATGCCGATGAAGTGATCAAAAACGAGCAGGGCGAAGTGGTCGCACTGAACTGTACCTATCTGCCGGAAACCCTGGGGGAAAACCCGGCCGATGGTCGTAAGGTTCGCGGCGTGATCCATTGGGTTGAGCAAAGTCAGGCGCTGCCAGCCGAGTTCCGGGTGTATGACCGCCTGTTCAGCGTACCCAACCCGGCAGCAGAAGATGATTTTATCAGTACGGTAAATCCGAGCTCACTGGTCGTGAAGCACGGCTTCGCCGAACCCTCGCTGCAAAGCGCGGTAGCGGAAAAAGCTTATCAGTTTGAACGTGAAGGCTATTACTGTGCCGATAACAGGGATTCACAGCCAACTAAGTTGGTATTTAACCGTACTGTCGGCTTGCGTGATAGCTGGGGTAAAGACGAAGAGTAAGCTGCGTTAAAGGCGGCAGGCATTCGCCTGCCGCTACCTCTGATATTGCTGTAAAGCCAGTCCGATTATCTTATTCATCATATTCTCCTGTTGTGTTACGGTGTTAAAAGCAGTTAACTTTAAGCACTGAGGTAACGACGATGGTCAACATACTGTTTTACTGTAGCTAAATTAACTTAACTTTGGGTGAATTCTTTAGCGGATGACGTGATGGAAATTTTTTTAGCCGTTTTATTCTTTGCTTTTTCGACGACGATTACGCCGGGACCGAATAACATTATGATTATGTCCTCCGGAGTAAACTACGGTGTTAAAGCCAGTTTGCCGCATTGGCTGGGGATCTGTCTCGGTTTCCCGCTGATGGTGTTATTGGTGGGGCTGGGCTTTGGTCTGGTATTTGACCGTTATCCGCATCTGCATCAGTTAATTAAAGTTTTAGGTACCGCCTATCTGTTATATCTGGCATGGAAAATTGCCAGCGCACGGCCGGAAACCATTGCCACTGGCAAGAGTAAGCCACTGAATTTCTGGCAAGCTGCCGCCTTCCAGTGGGTTAATGGTAAAGCCTGGGTGATGGCCTCAGGCGCTGTTGCGGCCTTTACCTCGGTAACCGGTGTCTACTGGTGGCAGGTATTGATGATTACGCTGGCCTTTTTACTGGTGGCCTTTCCCTGTGTTGGCGTCTGGATGCTGTTCGGAGCTGGGCTGCGTAAGCTGTTAAATAATGCTGTGGCACAGCGGATCTTTAATCTGCTGATGGCTCTGATCCTTTTACTGTCAGTGTTACCTGTTGTGATCGAAATCTGGCAGTATTACCTCAGTCCTGCCCAATAGCGGATAACAGTGATGAATGCAGCAGCAGAGAAAGTGGCACTGGAGCATGAAGCAGCGCGGATCTTTATGCGGCATTATGAGCAGCGCTTTGGCATTAAGATGCGGCATATCTGGCACAATGAACCCAGACGACCGGATGTGTCCTGTTATTACGATAGTCAACGTCTGGATTTGGAAATTGCGCACCTTTATGGCAGTGAAGCCGAAGCCATGCATATCCTGGGGCGGGAGCTTAGCCAGCAAACGCATCAGGAATTGCTGGCACTGCTGCGTTTACCGGTCGAGCAGCGGATGTTGGAGGCGTTAAATCGTATTATCTGTAATAAAGCCCAAAAATACTATGACAGCCAGCGGGTCTGGCTGGTGATCCGCAATGCTAACCCACTGTGGCGGCGCGAGGATATGCTGGCACACTGTGACAAACTGCATCTACCCAAGCAGCATCCATTTGAGCAGATCTGGGTGGTGGGCGATATGTTGGGCATCTCCGGCATTTTGCCGTTATTTCCACTGACTTTACTGCACGCTGAGGCGACGCTGTGCTAGGGCATTACCGTGCGCTGGCACGTTGCTTAAAGCCCTGGCGACCGCTGCTGTTGCTGGCGGCCTTGCTAACGGCAGCCGGCTTTATCTGGCAGTTATTACCGGGGAACGGGCAGGGGCCTTATTTGCTACCCACCCTGGTTAGCGCCATACTGTTCCTGTGTTTACTGTTGTTAGTGCAGTTCTTTGGCACCGAGCGGCCAGCACCCGCCAGTCGCTGGCGGCGTGCACTGGCGACGCTGTGGCAAGGGTTACTGGCGGTACTACTGACGCTGATCCTGCTCAGCTGGTTTTTTCTGTTTTTAAAAGCCTTATCCGCTATAATCCGCCTGCATTTTTTTTAGGTCCAGGCTATGTCAAGCGATAATACCCATAAGCTGCGCTGGGAAGTCTTCTGCAGCGTCGTAGATAACTTTGGCGATATTGGCATTTGCTGGCGCTTGTGTCGTCAGTTAGCTGCCGAATTCCAGGTACCGGTTCGGTTATGGGTTGATGATTTGCTGAGTTTTCAGCGGATCTGTCCTGACGTTGAGCCTGCTTTGTCAGAACAACAATTGGCTGGGGTAGTGATTTGTCACTGGCAACCGGATCTCGACTGGCTCACTATCACGCCGGCACAGGTAGTGATTGAGGCGCTGGCCTGTACCATTCCTTTTGCCTATCAGCAGCAGATGGCCGCGCAAACTGTGCCACCGCTGTGGCTAAATCTGGAGTACCTGTCAGCTGAAGCCTGGGTGGAAGACTGTCATACGCTGGCCTCACCACAGCCGCAATTACCGCTGAATAAATACTTCTTTTTCCCCGGCTTTACCGCAAAAACCGGTGGTTTACTCCGCGAGCAGCAGCTAATCACACAACTGGACCAGTTTGCCAGTGACCGGGTCGCGCAGCAGCGTTTCTGGCAGCAATTACAGCTGGATGATGCTTTAGACTTCTCCCGCCGGATTTCGCTATTTGCGTATTCGCAGCAGCAACTGGCCGGTTTATTGCAGCTCTGGCAACAGCAAACCGAGAGCACCCTGTGCCTGATCCCGGAAGGGGCCCTGGCAGAGCAAGCGATGGCGCTGTGTCCTGGTTTGGCGCTGGGCAAACCCTGGCAACAAGGGCAGCTTAAACTCTGTATTTTGCCGTTCTTACCACAACCTGATTATGATTTACTGCTAGCGGCCTGTGATATCAACTTTGTCCGTGGGGAAGACTCGGTCATTCGTGCTCAGTGGGCGGTGAAACCCTTTATCTGGCAGATCTACCGCCAGGCGGAACAGGCTCATCTGGAAAAGTTATCTGCTTTTTATCAACGTTATAGTCAGAATTGGCCGCCACAGCTGGCAACAGCAGTCTGGCAATTTTGGTTAGGCTGGAATACCGAGCAGGCGCTTAGTACTGCCTGGCTGGACTTTGTACAGCAACTTGATGAAATAGAACAAAAAAACCGGGAGTGGCGGGCGCAGCTTATCGGCAATGGCGATCTTGCGACTAACCTCGTGCGTTTTGTTGAAAAAAAAATTATAATGCCTCGCAATTTTTCCTAACCAGAAGATCTTTTTATTATGATGAAGACAGCTCAAGAAGTCCGCGCCGGCCAGGTAATCATGGTTGGTAACGAAGCCATGGTAGTGATTAAAGCCGAATTTAACAAATCAGGCCGTAACGCTGCTGTAGTTAAAATGAAATTAAAAAACCTGCTGAACGGTCAGGGTACAGAAACGGTTTACCGTGCCGATGACAAGTTCGAGCAAGTGATGCTGGAAACCAAAGAAGTTACCTATTCTTACTTCGCTGATCCGATGTACGTCTTTATGGACGCTGAGTACAACCAGTATGAAATTGAAGCCGAATATATGGGCGAAGCCCTGAAGTATCTGGTTGATGGCATGGAGTGTTCAGTTGTGTTCTACGGTGAGCGTCCAATCTCTGTTGACCTGCCAACTGTGGTCGTGCGCACTGTTACTTATACTGAACCAGCCGCCCGTGGCGATACCTCGGGTAAAGTGATGAAGCCAGCGAAAATCGAAACCGGTTTTGAACTGATGGTGCCTGCGTTCGTGGAAGAAGGTGACAAGATCGAAATCGATACCCGTACCGACGAGTACCGCAGCCGCGCCAAATAATGGCCGGTAACAAAAAAGGCGCGTCAGCGCCTTTTTTACTGTTATTCTCTTTTTTTACTGCTCTTTCGTAATTGCTTAACACAGCCGGACCCCTGCCATGACTAACAACGATATCCTGCGTCGGTTACGCTATATTCTAAACATCAACAACAGCAATCTGGCGGCAACCTTTGCGCTGGGCGGCCTGGTCGCCACTAAGGAGCAAATTATCAGTTGGTTGGCCAAGGACGAAGATCCTGAATTTGTTGCCTTGCTGGATATTGAATTGGCGCAGTTTTTAAATGGTCTGATCACCAGCAAAAGAGGGATGCGCGAAGGCGAGCAGCCGGTTGCGGAGAGTCGGCTGAATAACAACCTGATCCTGCGTAAATTGAAGATTGCTTTCAATCTGCGCGATGACGACTTTTTGGAATTGCTGCAATTGGCCAATTTCCGGTTGGGTCGCTCAGAGCTGAGTGCCTTTTTCCGTAAACCCGATCACTCGCACTACCGGCAATGTCAGGCGCAGGTGTTGCGCAATGTGTTAAAAGGCCTGCAGTTAAAACTGCGCCCGGGCACTAGCGAGTAAATTTCTGCGCTAACTGCTTTGTACTAACAAATCGCCCAGGGTGATGTGTGGGTGGCTTTTTTTCAGCTGGCTCAGAAACAACAGGGCGCAGCCGTAGGCATCTTCCAACGCATGATGCTGTGCACTGACCGGCAATTTATGCCGGGCCAGACACTGCGGCAAGCGCAGCGCATCCTTTTTCATCACGGTGCCTTGTTTTTGCATGCGGTGCCACTCGATATTCAGCGTATCCATAAACTGCATGGTCGGCGCCTTGCCAAACAAGCGTTGATACGCAATTTGTAAAAAGGCCCGGTCCAGTCGGCAGTGATGCGCGACAAACACATAGCCGGCGTAGTCCTGTAATAGTTGCAGCAACACATCCGCCAGCTCGCTGGCGTTTTTCAGATCCTTGTCATGCACACCATGATAAATAGCGCTCTGGCCAACACTGGTTGGTGGCCGGAATAAATAGTGTTTGGCTTCGCTTAAACAAATTTGCTGGTTGCGAATAGGTACCCAGCCGATACTGACGATATGATCTTGTTTGGCATGCAGGCCGGTTAGCTCTAGATCCAGTGCCAGATAATGGCACTCCCTGGCCTGGGTGTTGGCCGCAGGGATCCCGACCTGATTAAAGGCTTGTACCGCGCTATAAAGCGGTGGTTTCTTTTTCAGCCAACCCAGCATGTTATACCTCCTTACAGAACCGGTGTTTAAGGGAGGATTGGGCGGCGTTGATCACCGCAAAGCTGTCCTTTAGCTGATGACGTTGCAGACCGGAGAGCACTGCCGGATCCAGCAAATTGCTGGCATCATGCCCCTGATCTAAATCATGCAAATGTTTATCCCAACGTAGCTGCGCCAGCACATCAAAGGCGTCGCATAAATTCTGGGTATCCTTACTGTCCAATACGCCGTCTACGGCCAGTTGCTGCAGGCGGCTGCGGGTATTGACTTCCAGCACGCCGTTAGCCAGCGCATAGACCCGGACAATATCAGTGATTAAACTGATGCCACGCTTTTTCAGGTCCAGACCTTTTTTCTGTTTGCCGTCATGTTCCAGAATAAAATTCCGCAGGAAACTCAGCGGCGCGGTGCGTTGTAACGCGGTCTGCGCCATATGCATTAGAAACAGCGAGTTATTGGTGCGCGCCAGAATATCCTGTTGCAGGGCATTAAACAGGCCTTTCGAGCCTTCGACGACCCGCATATCAAAGAAAATCGTCGATTTTAAGATGGCATCCGGGGTGGGGGCAGCGATCCATTTGCTAAATTTGCCGGACCAGCCTTTCAGGCTCATCCGTAGCTCCGGGTTAGATGCCATAATGTTACCCGGACAAAGTTTAATGCCGCAGCGCGCCAGGCCCTGGCAGACAAAGTCAGCCAGTTGGCTGAAATAGTCGGCAACGTCGCCAACCGGCTCTTTTTCCAGCAACAGCGCATTATCCTGATCGGCATTGATACTTTGATCCATCCTGGCTTGCGAGCCAAAGCTAAGCCAGCTAAATACACAGGGGGCAGGGCCGAGCTCCTGCTGTGCCAGCTTAATCAGGCGCTGGGTAAAGGCATCAGTAATGGTGGTGATAATATGGCCAGCCTCATAAGCCGGCACCTGCTGTTTACCGAGGATTTGCGCCAGATTACTGATTTGCAGACTGCAGTTTTCCAGGCCATCCAGGCTGGATTGACGATGGATCTCACCAATCAGATAGACCGGGTGATCTTGCTGCGAGCGGATAATGTCGGTGGCGGTAATCATACTGAAACTTAAACCCTGATCGACCACCGGTAAATGATGCACATTAAAGCGGCTCATTAGCTGAACGGCTTCAAACAAATAAGCGTGCTTTTCAATAGTATAGGGTTTGGGTGTCATCACCTCTTTAATAGCGGTAGTGGGGGGCAGGCCTGCTGCCAGCACCCGGCTACGTAAATCGCGATCGGTTAGAATACCAATCAAACGGTTCTCATCCTCCACCAGCAAGGACGAGACGCGCTTTTCCGACATCAACCGGGCCGCTTGTTGTACATCCTGATCGCCACTGATCGCGACTTTTCTGGCCTGCACGATATCAGCAACCTTTAGCGTAAAACGTGAGCTTTGCTGTTCTTTATATTGATGTAAACGGCGGCCAAACAGCCGCTGGAAGAAAATATCAATGTTCTTGTACTGATAACGCAGCTGATGAAACACCTCACTGGGTAACCAGTACACCAGGCCGTCTTCTTCACAGATCAGCCGGTCGTTGTCGGCCAGACCGGTAAGCAGCAGCTGGTAACCGTAAAAGTCGCCCTCTTCCAGCTTGGTCAGCAGCTGTTGCTGATCACTGAACAGCGCGAAGATACCGGTGCGGATAATCAGCAGCCGTTCCTGACCGATATCCAGATGTTCACCGGCCTGGCAATAGTAAACATTAAAATGCGAGGCTAACTCGGCAAGTTGCGCCAAACCCAGTTGTTCAAAAGGAATGGTTTGTTTTAAAAAATTCGTAACTTCAGCAACTTCCATAACTTAACCCTAGTGATAACACTTATTCCAGGCACAGGTACTGGTATAACAGATCGCTGGCGTCCAGCGGGAACCACTCAGCACCCAGCTCCGCTCCGGGCAGTGGGATTTCCAGGCTATCGGTAAAGTCTGCCCGGGCCTGTTTGCCACAATGCACAACTTGCGGAATACGGCGCGCACTCATCCGGCGCTCAAAAATATAGAGGTCGACCAGATACACCTCCGGATTACGTTGATTGCGGGCTGCGTTTTCGATATCGGCAGCCAGAAAGCGCATCGTTTGCGGATATAAATAACTCCAGGGCCGCCAGGCAGCGGTTTCTTCCACGGTACGGACCACCTTTACCCCGGCGGGTAACCGGCTACTTTGATGGTCGAACCAGATATATTCATTAACAATCTGATAGCCGAGCATACCGGCACCGGCAGCAACCGGGATAATCCAGCTCGGTAACTTTTTAAGTGTTAGTAATCTAAGTACCAGCGCAATACCGGCAGCACCTAAACCAGCAGAAAAAGTTGCAATTAATTCCCACAACATAGTTATCTTCCTAAAAATTCGGGCTTTCTGTTGAAAGCCCGAGTGTACTGCAGAAGTCTCGTTTCTGCTATCTAAGCAGGTATTGCTTAGTGGTCAACAGCGGCACCGGCACCTTTCGGATAACGGACGCTTTCAACCAGATCCTGGATTTCTTTCGGTGGCGCTGCAGTGACAGATGACACAGCAAAAGCAACCACGAAGTTAATCATGGCACCCACAGCACCGAAAGACAGTGGAGAGATACCTAAGATCCAGTTATCCGCTGTATTTGGCAACATATTGGTACCAGGGATAAAGAACCAGCCCAGATAGGTAAAGATATACAGTAAGGTGACCAGCAGACCGGCTAACATACCGGCGATAGCGCCCTGACTGGATACGCGTTTTGAGAAAATACCCATCATCAGTGCCGGGAACAGGGTAGCTGCGGCAATACCAAATGCCAGCGCAACCACCTGTGCGGCGAACCCGGGCGGATTAAGCCCCAGATAAGTCGCCAGTAAAATGGCACCGGCCATGGAAATCCGGGCGGCTAACATTTCACCTTTTTCACTGATTTGCGGGTTAATGATATTTTTGATCAGGTCATGGCTGATAGCCGAGGAAATCGCCAGCAGCAGACCGGCGGCAGTAGACAGTGCCGCGGCAATACCACCGGCAGCAATTAAGCCCACGACCCAGCCTGGCAGATTAGCAATCTCAGGGTTTGCCAGTACCAGAATATCATTGTTTACTGTCAGCTCGTTACCAGCCCAGCCGCGCTCTTCTGCTTTGGCAGCGAAAGCCGGGGTATCGTTATACAGCTGAATACGGCCATCATTATTTTTATCTTCCCAACGGATCAAACCGGTTTGTTCCCAGTTTTTGATCCAGTCCGGACGGTCGGCATAGTTAATCGCATCCGCTGTTGGACCGGCTGGGTAGATAGTGGTTAACAGGTTTAAACGCGCCATAGAGGCTACAGCTGGTGCAGTTAAATACAGCAGGGCAATAAACACTAGCGTCCAGCCGGCAGACCAGCGGGCATCGGCAACCTTAGGCACGGTGAAGAAACGAATGATTACGTGCGGTAAACCGGCAGTACCGATCATCAGAGACAGCGTAAATAACACCATATTCAGTTTGTTGCTGACGTCAGCGGTGTAATCCTGGAAGCCCAGTTCACGCACAATTTCATCCAGCTTCACCAGCAACGGTTGACCGGATTCAACGTGGGTGCTGAACATACCAAACATTGGAATAGGGTTATTGGTCAGTTGCAGCGAAATAAATACCGCTGGGATGGTATAGGCGATAATCAGCACGACATACTGGGCAACCTGAGTGTAGGTGATACCTTTCATGCCGCCAAATACTGCGTACACGAACACCACACCAGCTGCGATCCAGATCCCGGTTGAGGAACTCACTTCCAGGAAGCGGGAGAAGGCAACACCGGCACCAGTCATCTGGCCGATTACATAGGTTACCGACATAATGATTAAGCACACCACTGCTGTTAAGCGCGCGCCCCTGCTGTAAAAGCGGTCACCGATAAAGTCAGGAACGGTAAATTTACCGAATTTACGTAAGTAGGGTGCTAACAGCATGGCCAGCAGTACATAACCACCGGTCCAGCCCATCAGGAAGGTTGAGTTGGCATAACCGCCAGCAGCGATTAAGCCTGCCATTGAAATGAAAGACGCCGCTGACATCCAGTCGGCGGCGGTTGCCATACCGTTAGTGACAGGGTTAACGCCACCACCGGCAACATAGAATTCTTTGGTAGAGCCGGCACGCGCCCAAATGGCGATACCGATGTAGAGCGCAAAGGAGGCGCCTACAAAGATTAAGTTTATTGCAAATTGACTCATGCCAATCACTCCTCTACACCGAATTCTTTATCTAACTTATTCATTTTCCAGGCGTAAATGAAGATGATAGCGATAAAGGTTATGATAGAACCCTGCTGTGCGAACCAAAAGCCAAGATCAGTACCGCCAACACTGATGCCGGCCAGCATAGGTCTGAGCAAGATCGCAAAGCCATATGATACAAGTGCCCAGACAAACAGGCTTATCGATATGTAGCGCAGGTTAACGCTCCAGTACGCGGCGGCATTCATGTTATGATCTGCCATAGTTGTGTCTCCTTTAGTTTATTTTTTATCGAGCAAGTTTAATCTAGCAGCAGTTAGCCAAGGCGCTAGCCCGACTTTAGTCGAAGGCAACAGCCACAGCATTGACATAACGACTGGCTGCCACCACAGTTAGCTAAAAAAATAAAGGGAGAACCCCGTGACGGTATGGACTGTAGCCTTATTGGCCCTGTTATATGTGGGCGGATTATTCTGGATTGCCAACTGGGGTGAACGGCATGCTGATGACCGCCTGATACGAAAGTATGGGGGCCTGATCTATAGTCTGGCGTTGGCGGTGTACTGTACATCCTGGACCTACTATGGCGCTGTAGGGACGGCCGTGACCCGGGGCTGGGATTATATGGCCATTTATCTGGGGCCGATCCTGCTGTTTATCTTTGCGCAGCCGTTTTTATTCAAATTACTGTATGTTTCGAAAAAGCAAAACGTTACCTCGATTGCCGATTTTATTTCCGCCCGCTACGGTAAAAGACGCAATATTGCGACCCTGGCCGCCATTATTTGTTTAATTGTGGTAATCCCCTATATTTCGCTGCAATTGAAAGCCGTGGCCGGCTCCTATCAGGTTTTACTCGGTGGCGCCTTTGATGACGCACAGGTCGCCTGGTATCAGGACAGCGCCTTACTCAGTGCCGTAGCGATGGCGTTTTTTGCTATTTTGTTTGGTACCCGCAAACTGCATCTGACCGAGCAAAACCGTGGTGTGATGGTGGCTATTGCCTTTGAGTCGGTGGTTAAGCTGTTTGCGCTACTGACGTTGGCCATCGCCGTCTATGTCTTTATTTTGGATACCGATCAATCCGCATTACGCGCCTTTACTGAGCATTCGATCCGTCAGCAAGAAAAGCTCGATACCCCCGGACTGGTCGAGTTTATTACCAAGACTATTTTGGCGATGGTGGCAGTATTTTTGTTACCGCGGCAGTTCCATGTCGCCTTTGTCGAGAACGTTTCGCACCATCATTTACGGCACGCCCGGCGCTGGTTTTCCGGTTACCTGTTAGCTGTCACCCTGGTGGTGATCCCCATTGCCGTTGCCGGGATGCAGCTGTTTCCCGGTATCCTGGCGCAGGCTGATAGTTTTGTGTTACTGATCCCATCCAGTATGAATTGGAATGTGCTCAGTATTATTGTCTTTATCGGTGGTTTCTCGGCCGCAACTTCAATGATTATTATCGCGACGTTGGCACTGTCGACGATGATCAGTAACGACGTGGTAATGCCGGGCTTATTGAAATCTACCAAGCAAAAAGGCATGTCGCATGATTTTAGTCTGCTAATTCTACTGGTGCGCCGCACCATGATTATTCTGGTGATGGCGCTGTCTTATCTTTACTACAGTATTTTTGCCCGTAACTATGAGCTGGCTGAAACCGGCTTGCTGGCCTTTGCGCTGACTATCCAGCTGGTACCGGCCGTGATAGGGGGGCTGTATTGGCGGCGTGGCAATGCCTATGGCGTCTATGCCGGCTTAAGCTTGGGACTGCTGCTGTGGTTCTACACCCTGATGCTACCGCAGTTGGTCAATGCCGGTGTGATCAACAGCGATATTATGCAGCAGGGCTTGTTTGGTCTCAGTTGGCTGCTACCGACCTCGATGTTTGGCATCCAGCTCGACTCCCTTAGTCATGGCGTAATTATTTCACTGGGCTTTAATCTGGTTGCTTATTTGCTGGTGTCCTTAACCACCACCGTCAATCTACAGGACCGCTTGCAGGCCGTGGCCTTTGTTAAGCCAAATCTCCCAATTAATCATCAGGATACACCGGCTCGCCGCATCCGGATCCGCAACAACGATCTGAAAACCCTGTTGGAGCGTTTTGTCGGACCGCAGCGCGCGGCAGAATGTCTGGCGGAGTTTGGCCGTAAACAGCAGCAAAGTGTGCAGCTGGATGATTTGCCCTCGGTTGGTCTGGTAGAGCATGTTGAGCGTGAGCTGTCTGGCGTTATCGGCGCTTCTTCGGCATCCGCCATGGTTAATGCCGTATTGGAAGGGCGGCAGCTGGCCTTTGAAGATGTAGTGACCTTATTTGATGATACTACGCAGGCGATCCAATTTTCGCGTAAGATTTTGTTCTCCACGCTGGAGCATCTGAGTCAGGGCGTCAGTGTAGTCGACCGCGATCTGAATCTGGTAGCCTGGAATAAGGCCTATCTGGAAATGTTTAACTATCCGGAGGGGATGATCCGAGTAGGCCGGCCGGTAGCCGATATCGTGCGGCTGAATGCCGAGCGCGGTCTTTGCGGGCCCGGTGATCCGGACGAGCATGTTGAAAAGCGTACCCTGCATATGAAAAACGGCACCGCCCATGTGTTTCAGCGGGTAAGGCCGGATGGCCGGGTCATTGAAATGCGCGGCAATCCGATCCCGGGGGGCGGCTTTGTAACCAGCTTTACCGATATTTCTGAGCATGTAAAAGCCGTACAGGGCTTAGCTGAAGCCAAACAATATCTGGAAGATCGGGTTAATGAACGTACTCAGACGATTTCTGAGATGAACCAGGAGTTACTGGCCGAGGTATCCAGGCGGCGCGAAACCGAGCAGCAATTGCTGCAGGCTAAAGCCGAAGCGGAAGCGGCTAATGCCTCGAAAACCCGCTTTTTGGCGCTGGCCAGTCACGATATTTTGCAGCCGCTGAATGCTGCCCGCTTGTTTACTGCCGCTTTAGCCGGGGTGAAGGAACCGCAGCAGCAGGCGGCGATCCTTAACCAGCTGGATAATTCGTTAAAGGCGTCAGAAGAGCTGATCTCTACCCTGTTGGAAATTGCCAAACTGGATGATGGCAAGCTACAGCCGAATGTACAGCCGGTAGCCTTAAAAGACTTACTGGCACAACTGGCTGAGGAATATCGTCTGGTGGCGGATCAAAAAGGCTTGCAGCTAAGTGTGCGCAGTAACCGCTATCAGGTGATGACTGACGCTACCTATTTGCGCCGGATCCTGCAAAATATGTTATCCAACGCCATTAAGTACACTATAAGTGGCCGGATCTTGCTGGGTTGTCGCAAACGCGGCAGTCAGTTATTACTGCAGGTCTGGGATACCGGCCCCGGCATTGCTGAGCCGGATTTGCAGCGTATTTTCGAAGACTTTTATCGGATTGATGCCACTGCCAAAGGGCAGCAAGGCGTTGGGCTCGGTCTTGGTGTGGTACACCGGATGGCAAAACTGCTTGGCCATCCGCTTGAGGTGCGATCCTGGCCTGGCAAAGGCACGGTATTTAGTATTAGCTTGCCGTTAGCGGCTGTAAGAGCGCGGCAGGAGCTCACCGTCGAAACCACGCTACAGCAAAGGCCCTTACCCGGCTTGAGTGTCGTCTGTGTCGATGATGATGCCGCGAATCTATCCGCGCTTAAAGTCTTACTGGAGCAGTGGCAAATCAGTGAGGTACAGTGTTTTTATGATACCGATGCTTTAATGGCGTATGCGGCCACCGCCGCTGCGCCGGATGTGATCTTGCTTGATTATCAGCTGGGGCAACAGCTAAATGGTCTGCAGTTGTATCAGCAAATCCGGCAACATTGGGGCGAGGTGCATGGCGTACTGGTGTCAGCATCACCACAGGCTGATCTGGCGGCGCTGGCAAAAGCTCAGGGCTTGATGTTCCTGGCTAAACCCATTAAACCGGGCGCGCTCAGAGCCACTTTAAATCATTTTAAAATGTTAAAGCGGGCCGGCACGGTGGCTGACTAAGCCCGCGCTAAGCGGGCGGTCAGGACATACCATACAGAGAAGGTGCTATATTAAAGCGGAATTGCTGCAAGCCTGGCAGGCTAATGCTGCTGCGCCATAGCGCGATCAACGGGGGGTTCCAGTGTCAGGCGCTGTGCCTGGATCACCACCTGGGTGCGGTTAGTACAGCCTAATTTGCGGAAGATCGCGGTAATATGCGCTTTTACCGTCGCTTCAGAGATATGTAAATCATAGGCGATCTGTTTATTCAGCCAACCCTCGGTCAGATAATACAACACCTTATATTGCTGTTGAGTCAGTTGGGCGACCTTGGCGGCTAAATCCAGATCCTGTTCGGTTTCCTGCTGATCCAGCACCTGTTTGCGCAGCTCTGCCGGCACCCATAATTCACCTTCCAACACCGCGTTCAGGGCGCTGCTGATATCCTGCGGCCGTGCTGATTTTGGCACATAGGCCGAAGCACCAAATGCCATCACGCGGCGGATCACATCCAGGTCTTCACTGGCCGAAATCACCACTATCGGTAAACTGGGGTAGTTTTTGCGCAGCTGGATCAAGCCAAGGAAGCCACAATTACCAGGCATATGTAAATCCAGTAGCAATAAGTCCGCATCAGGATGCTGTTCCAGTGCGGTGCAGGTGCTGTCAAAACTGTCAGTCTCAATTGTTGCTTTGGTAGCAAAGGTGCTGCTAATGGCGTTGATCAGCGCATTGCGAAATAACGGATGATCATCTGCGACGATAAGCTTCGCCATTGTTTCCTCCAGCATAGTTCTGGTTATAGTTATAAGAAAGGCCGCAATGTGGCGGCCTTTCTGCTGCAACTGGAGACACGCAAGCTCAGGGAGCGGTGTTGGTGTCCTACTTACGATTTAAGCGGTTATTCACCAGAATTTCAACTACTGACGGATCAGCCAGGGTGGAAATATCACCTAATTGGTCATGCTCGTTCGCAGCAATTTTCCGCAGTATGCGACGCATGATCTTACCTGAGCGGGTCTTCGGTAGGCCTGCTGGAGCCCACTGTATCAGATCCGGACTGGCAATAGGTGAAATTTCTTCACGTACCCAGGCACGAATGGCTTTAGTCAGATCTTCACTGGGTTCAACACCAACCCGCGGCGTGACATAAACATAAATTCCCTGGCCCTTAATATCGTGCGGATAGCCAACCACAGCGGCTTCGGCGATAGCCTCATGCGCTACCAGGCAGCTTTCGATTTCCGCAGTGCCCAGACGGTGGCCTGAGACGTTTAACACATCGTCGACCCGGCCGGTTAACCAGTAATAGCCATCTTCATCCCGGCGTGAACCGTCACCGGTAAAGTAACTGCCCGGATAGGTGCTGAAATAGGTTTGTTCAAAGCGCTCATGATCGCCATACAGAGTACGCATTTGACCCGGCCAGCTGTCGGTAATCACCAGATTGCCTTCACCCGCGCCAGTAACCGTTTTACCTTCGTTATCGACGATGGCCGGTTTGACACCGAAGAATGGACGGGTCGCTGAGCCGGGCTTTAAAGCAGTGGCACCCGGTAATGGCGTAATCAAAATGCCGCCGGTCTCAGTTTGCCACCAGGTATCGACGATAGGGCAGTTACCCTTACCGAATTTATCGTGATACCAGTTCCAGGCTTCAGGATTGATAGGTTCACCCACACTACCTAAAACCCGAAGTGAACTCAGCTTAGTGCCTTCAACCGGCGCCTCACCATGTGCCATCAGGGCACGAATGGCAGTAGGTGCGGTATACAGAATATTGACCTGATATTTATCGACAATCTGCGCGATGCGCTTCACACTGGGGTAGGTTGGAACCCCTTCAAACATCACGCTGCTAGCCCCGTTGGCCAAAGGACCATAGACAATATAGCTGTGACCGGTAACCCAGCCGACGTCGGCGGCGCACCAGTAGATATCACCATCGTGGTAATCAAACACATACTGATGGGTCATAGAAGCATACACCAGGTAGCCACCGGTAGTGTGCAGTACCCCTTTTGGCTTACCTGTTGAGCCTGAGGTATAAAGAATAAACAGCGGATCTTCGGCGTTCATCGGCTCAGGCACGCACTCTTTTGGCTGCGCAGCAATCAGCTCGTGGTACCACAGATCGCGGCCCTGATGAAAATCAATCGGCTTACCAACGTGTTTAATCACAATAACGTTCTGCACCGGATTGGCATCACCCAGATGCGCCAAAGCGATATCAGTATTATCTTTCAGGTTGGTGGCCCGGCTACCACGCAGGGCCTGATCGGTGGTGATCACCAGTTTAGAATCACAGTCAGTGATCCGGCTACCCAGCGCATCCGGTGAGAAACCGGCAAATACCACTGAGTGCACAGCGCCAATGCGGGCGCAAGCCAGCAGCGCTACTGCCGCCTGTGGGATCATCGGCAGATAAATAGTAACTCTATCCCCTTTGCCAACACCTAAAGCCCGCATCGCATTTGCCAGCTGACAGGTCTCTTCGTATAGCTCGCGATACGTGACTTTTTTCTCAATGCCAGGCTCATCGCCTTCCCAATAAAAGGCAACCTGATCGCCCCGCGTTGCCAGGTGACGGTCCAGACAGTTAACGCTGGCATTCAGTACGCCGTCAGCAAACCATTTGATGCTAACGTTACCCAAAGCGAAGCTGGTGTCTTTTACCTGAGTATAAGGCTTGATCCAGTCCAGTCTTTTACCATGTTCGTTCCAGAAAGCTTCCGGCTGCTCTACCGATCCGCGATACATCTCAAGATATTGCTCATTGGTGACATGAGCGCGTTGTTTGATGGTTTCCGGTACCGGATAAAGTGTTGCTTGTGTCATAACATCCCCTGCGGAGCTTATTAAAATAATGAGGTATTTCTAAAGGAGCATTCACATAAAAGGAATTAGACCATAGTCTAGACGAGCTGCTGCGGTTATGCGAACTGCGACTAAAGGCTAATTGCACATAACGATAGTGTCGACCAAAGTTTACAAAGAAGAGACTGCCAGCTGTAGTTTCTGTAAAATAACCGCGAAGACAGTAAAACTATAAAAACCAATGGAGAACTCCAGATGAGACAAAGAAAGACGCTCAACGCCCTGACTGCAGCTGTGGCACTTGCCCTGACAGCAGGCGCGGCTCAGGCTAATAACGGTTTTAAAGTTGGCGATACCGAAGTTACCTACGGTGGCTTTATCAAGCTCGATATGATGTACAGCGATTCTGACGGCGAAATTGCTGCCTTGGGGCGCGATTTCTACGTACCGGCATTAACGCCAATCGGCGGCAGAAACACGACCCGTTTCGATGCACATGCTCGCCAGTCACGGTTTTTCTTTGCAACTTCAACCGATCTCGGTAATGGCGAGAAAATGACCGGTCGTCTTGAGTTCGATATGATGACCAGTAATAACGGCAACGATGAGCGCACCACTAACGGCTACAGCCCGGTAATGCGTCATGCTTTTGTTAGTTACAAAAACTGGACCGTTGGCCAGACCTGGTCAAACTTTATGGATCTGCAATCGCTGCCAGATACGCTGGACTTCGTTGGTAACCCTGATGCAGCTGTGTTTATCCGTCAGGCGCAAATCCGTTACACCTCTGGCAATTTCTCGGTTGCGATAGAGAACCCGGAAAGTACCATTACGCCATTTGGTGGCGGTGCCCGCATTACTACCGATGATAATGCGACACCGGATCTAACCTTCGGTTACAACTTTAAAGCCGGTAATGCGTCTTTCCGTCTGGGCGGTTTATTACGTCAAATCGCTATCGACGAGGGCGTGTTTGACGATACCGTCACCTCTTATGGCGTATCGTTCAGCGGTAAGTTTAATCTGGCAAACAATGATGATATCCGTTTTACCCTGAACCATGGTAAGGGCTTAGGCCGTTATGTGGGTTTAAATACCATTAATGGCGCTGTATTAACAGGCACCACTAATGCAGCCCGGCTGGAAGCGATTGATGTGACGGCGTTCTCTGTGGCTTATCGTCATCTGTGGAATGACAAGTGGCGTTCTACCTTCTTGTACTCAATGTTAAGTGCCGATAACGATACCACCTTAACCGGAACCGGCGTGACTAAGAGTACTCACAGCTACAGCGCTAATGCTCTGTATCAATTCAATCCGAAGTTTATGATGGGTATTGAATACAAGTTTGCGAATCGTGAAATTGAAAGCGGCCTGGATGGTGATATGCATCGCATTCAATTTAGCGCTAAGTACGACTTCTAAGTAAGACTGATGCCTGGTCAAAAACCACCGCTCTGACGGTGGTTTTTTATTGCTGCTAGTTTGTATCAGATATTGCTGGCTGACTGTTCGCGATCCGACAGCGATATACTTAAAAGAAGATAATAAAAAAGCCGGCACTGGCCGGCTTTTGCTACAGAGCGGTGATTTACTCCGCTTGACCAGGCTTGGTCATAGGCGCAGATACTGCCTGACGGGCAAAGGCTGAACCGGCTGGCCGCTCAGACGATTGCACCGGCGGACGCTGTTCGGCGCTGGCAGCATTGATCACGATCTCCTGCTGAGTATCGGTAACTGCCGCTGGTTTAGTCATTTCCGCGACTACCATATTACCAAAGCGGCTGCCAGCAGGGCGCTTGGCCGTAGCAGGTGCTACTGCTGTTTCAACTGCAACGGTTGCTGCTGCTTCAACTGGCGCGGCTGCTGTTGGCTGCACTGGTGCTGCTGTGGCTAATTCAGTGGTTGCGGCTTGCTCAACGGCCGGCTCTAACGCCAGGCTTTGTTGTTCAGGGCTGCTCTGGCTGGCGACCGCGTCCTCAGTTGTCGAAACCTCTGCTGCTGCCACATCAGTCTCAGCAACCGGACCTTGCGTTGCGGCATCAGCTGTATCCGCTTTTGTCGTACGACGACGGCTGCGGCTACGGGCTGGTTTGTCTTCAGCATCGACAGGGCTTTCTTCTGACGTAGCTGTCTTAACAGCGTCGTCAGTAGCCACATCGTCTGCGGCAGCGGCAATCACAGGCTCTGCTACCACCTCAGTAACAAGCTCTAAGGCGACAGTTGCGGTTTCGGCTGTGGCTGCAGCGACAGAAGTCTCAACTGGGCTGTTAGCAGCGGATTGTTCCGCTGTGACAGTGGCTGTGACCATTTCATCTGCTGCGGCGACTTCCTCAACCGCATTATCGGTTTGCTCTTTACGACGCTTCTGACCGGCAGCACGTAAATGACGTGGTGAGCGGCGGCTGCGGCTGCGCGGCTCTACAGCTTCTGCGGCGTCATCGGCTAACACTTCGGTTTCAGGCGCTACTGCTAAGGCAATAGGAGCTTGAGCAGCAGTATCAACAACAGCCTCAGGTGCCTTGGTCAGGGGTTCTTGAGCGGCATCAACCATAGTGGTCGCTGCTGCACTGACTACAGGCTCAGCGGCGGTTACCGGCGTTTCGGCTGTAGCAGCGTTAGCGACGGCTTCTGCTTTTGCTACCCGCACTGAACGCTGTAACTGACGACGGGCCCGACGCTCAGCGGCAGCGGCGCGGCTATTTGGCTCGTCCGCTTCCTCACGTTCTACCTTATCAACCTTAGCTTCAGCTGGCGCTTTACGGGCCTCTTGCGGCCGTGGCTGGCGCTCCTGTTGCTTCGGACGCTCCTGGCGCTCCGGGCGACTGGCAGGGCTTGCCTTTTCTTCGCTTACCTTGTCCTGTGCTTTATCGGCAACTTTTTCAACCTGATCGCGACGCTTGTTGTTACGATTATTGCGTCTTCTGCTATCGCCACGTTCACCACGCTCACCACGTTGTTCCGGACGAGCGGTTGATTTCTCTTTCGGTTTATCCGCCGGTTTTTCCGCTGCCGGTGCGGCAAACAAACCCGATAACCAACTTCCTAAACGACTGAATAAACCGGGTGTGCTGGCCACAGGGGCAGCAACTTCGGCAACGACAGCTTTCGGTTGCGGTGCCGGCGCAGCAGTTTGCGCCATACTCAGTGCCGATACTGCCGGCTTTTCTTTTACCGCATCCGAAGCAGGCTGATACAGCTTGGTGGTGTGCTCTGGCACCTTGGTCAGGTTATAGCTGACATCTTCGATCTCTTCATCGATACGGATACGGATCACTTCGTAGTTTGGTGTTTCCAGATGCTCATTCGGGATCACGTACACCTGTACGCCATTACGCTGCTCGATGCGACGCACGCCTTCGCGTTTTTCGTTCATCAGATAAGTAGCAACTGATACCGGCACCTGTGCCTGCACCTGGCTGGTGTTATCTTTAATCGCTTCTTCTTCGATTAAACGTAAAATTGACAGGGCAGAGGACTCAACGCTGCGGATAGTGCCGCGGCCATGACAACGCGGACAGACATGACCGGCTGACTCACCCAGTGACGGACGTAACCGCTGCCGTGACATTTCCAGCAGACCAAAACGCGAAATCCGGCCAATTTGTACCCGGGCACGGTCTTGCTTCACGGCGTCTTTTAAACGGTTTTCCACTTCACGCTGATGCCGTACCGGCGTCATATCGATAAAGTCGATCACGATCAGACCGCCCAGGTCACGTAACCGCAGTTGGCGGGCGATTTCATCGGCCGCTTCCAGGTTGGTATTAAAGGCGGTTTCCTCGATATCGCCGCCTTTAGTGGCTTTAGAGGAGTTAATATCAATCGCAGTTAAGGCTTCGGTGCTGTCGATAACGATAGAACCACCAGAGGGTAACCGTACTTCACGGCGGAAGGCGGTTTCGATCTGGTTTTCAATCTGATAGTGCATAAACAGCGGCACTTCACCCTGATACATCTTCACGCGGTGCGCGAAGTCAGGGCGGAATTGCTGGATATAAACCTTGGCTTCTTCGAAAATCTTCTGGCTGTCGATCAGGATCTCACCGACATCGCGGCGCAGATAATCACGAATAGCACGGAAAACCACATTGCTTTCCTGGTGGATCAGGAAAGGCGCGGCACGCTTCTGCGCTTCTTCGGTAATCGCCGACCAGTGTTTCAGCAGGGCTTTTAAGTCGTAATCCAGTTCTTCATAGGATTTGCCGACGCCAGCAGTACGCACAATCAGACCCATGCCATCCGGCATTTCCAGTTGGCCTAAGGAATCTTTTAATTCCTGACGCTCATCGCCTTCTATACGGCGGGAAATGCCACCGGCGCGCGGGTTGTTCGGCATCAGTACCAGGTAAGAACCGGCCAGACTGATAAAGGTGGTCAGCGCAGCGCCTTTTTGGCCACGTTCTTCTTTATCGATCTGGATAATGACTTCCTGACCTTCTTTTACCACTTCTTTGATGTTTGGACGACCATCGAAGCTGTAACCGGCAGGGAAATATTCGCGGGAGATTTCTTTTAACGGCAGGAAACCATGGCGCTCAGCACCGTAGTCAACGAAGGCGGCTTCTAAACTCGGCTCGACCCGCGTGATTTTACCTTTGTAAATATTGGCTTTCTTTTGTTCATGGCCTGGGCTTTCAATGTCCAGGTCGTACAGTTTCTGGCCATCGACCAGGGCTACGCGGATTTCTTCTTCCTGCGTGGCATTAATTAACATTCTTTTCATTGTATGGTGACTCTATTGCGAAGCCACAACACAACAACCGGGCACCTGAGTGTCAGCCGTTATCAAACACAGAAGGGTGCAGTCTCACGACTGGGTGCTTGAGGGAACCTAATTTTACGTTTTACAACCCCGCTGCCGGCAAAACAGTGCCTGGCAGCGGGGTTTTCGTTATGCTTTCTGACACACAGCGCCTGCAGGCGTTGTGTTCTGACTAATCTTTACTGTTGTTGCCCGGTGACCGGACTTTGTGGTTTGCCGTTGTTGGTAACAAATTACTCAACATTACCTCAGGCAAGTGGCAGTGGATTAACGCCGGGGTTATAAAAAACATTGGTTTTCACCACGATTTCGGTATGATCACATCCCCTGACGGTGCCGCACAAATTCTCTTATGTCACTTTGAGCGCCCTAATTGCCGTATTTCGGCACAATTAGCGGGCTGATTATCCCACTAATCTGCGCTGATTAGCAACTGAATTGTAATTTTAGCTGAGTATTTTGCAAAGATGACCGATGAAATAAAATTGCCAGTACAAATGATTGAAATTGAAGATGATTTCATCGGTCAGCGCATAGACAACTTTTTAATCGCCCGGCTGCGCGGTGTACCAAAAAGTGTGATTTACCGCGTTTTGCGCAAAGGCGAGGTGCGGGTGAATAAAAAACGCATCAAACCTGAGTATAAATTAGAGCAGGGTGATGTGGTGCGGGTGCCGCCGTTAACCGTTGCCAGCGAACCTGATGCGGTATCGGTGAAACTGAGTCTGGTCAAAGATCTTGAGCAGCATATTTTGTATGAAGATAAAGATTTGATCGTACTGAATAAACCCTCTGGCATGGCGGTGCATGGTGGCAGTGGTTTGCAGTTTGGCGTAATAGAAGCGCTGCGGGCGCTGCGCCCGGACGCTAAGCATCTGGAATTGGTGCACCGGTTGGATCGCGATACCTCGGGCTGTTTGCTGATCGCAAAAAAACGCTCAGTTTTAACGCATTTACACGAGCAGCTACGCAATAAAACGGTAGAGAAAAAATACTGGGCGCTGGTTGCCGGCGATTGGGATAACAAAGTACGCAAGGTCACAGAGCCACTGCGAAAAAATACGCTGCAGTCCGGTGAGCGGGTGGTCAAAGTGGATGCTGTGGAAGGCAAGCCATCGGAAACCCGGTTTCGGATTTTGCAGCGCTATCAGGAAGGCACCCTGGTTGAAGCCTTTCCGGTTACCGGCCGTACCCATCAGATCCGGGTTCATACCGCCTGTAAAGGCCATCCGATTGCCTGTGATGACAAATACGGCGATAACCAGTTTAGCCAGCAGATGCAGCAAATTGGACTTAACCGGCTGTTTCTGCATGCCTTTAGCTTAAGCTTTATCCATCCGATCAGCGAAACCACTATGCGCTTTGAAGCACCATTGGATTCGAAATTAAGCCAGACTCTGGAACGGTTAAACCGTAAGTAACAAGGTTAAAACAGCGTAACGACGCGGAGTAGTGATGTCAGCAGTAAAACTGGTTATTTTCGATTGGGACGGTACCGTGATGGACTCGGTCGGACGTATTGTGTCCTCAATGCGCGCCGCCGCAGCCTTAACCGCATTAGAGGTACCCAGCCATGATGCGGTAAAACAAATTATTGGCCTGAGCCTGGATCCGGCCTTTGACCAGCTGTTTCCGACCGCCAATAAAGCCCAGCGGCAGCAGATATTTGAACATTACCGCGATCAATATGTGCTGCATGACACCACACCTACGCCCTTATTTGCAGGTGCTGAGGCAACGTTAAAGCAGCTGGCTGAGCAGAATATCCTGTTGGCAGTGGCAACCGGTAAGGCGCGCAAAGGGCTGGATCGGATGTTTGCCGAAACCGGGCTGGCGCCATACTTTGCTACCAGCCGCTGTGCCGATGAAGCGCAGTCAAAGCCTCATCCGGATATGCTTCAGCAAATTATCACTGAACTCGGTGTTAATGCGGAACAGGCTATTATGGTCGGCGATACCAGCCATGACTTGAAGATGGCACAGGCGATTAATATGCCAAGGGTCGGGGTAAGCCATGGCGCCCATCCGGTATCGGTATTGGCGCAATATCAGCCGCTGGCGATTATTGACCACTTACCAGAGTTAACCTCACTGGTTTTGCAGTAACAGATTTAAGCCTTCATGACGTAGCATCGCCAACAGCCTGATCACTGGTAAGCCAATCAGGCTGTTGGGGTCATCACCTTGCAGTTTGTCAAACAGGGCGATGCCCAACCCCTCACTTTTAAAGCTGCCGGCGCAATCCAGCGGCTGTTCCCGCGCCACATAGTGGCGGATTTCGGCATCACTCAGCTCACGAAAATGCACCACAAAGGGGTCAATCGCTTGCTGAACCTTGCCGGTTGCTGCATTCACCACGGCCAGCCCGGTTAAAAACGTCACTGCCTGGCCGCTAAACCGTTTGAGCTGGGCTTCAGCATTAGCTACAGTATGCGGCTTACCAAGTATTTCACCCTGAAATACCGCGACCTGATCTGAACCGATAACTAAACCATCACTTAGCGTCGCCGCTACAGCATTGGCTTTAGCGAGCGCCAGCCGGTTAACCAGGGCTTGTGCGGTTTCGTCAGGTAAAGGGCTTTCATCAGGGCTCCCGCATGAGTGTTT
>NZ_LZEJ01000040.1:0-47290 GCF_001704375.1 Alishewanella sp. HH-ZS
CACTGACTGCCCCTATGCCAATTGGTGAGTTTGCAAATGATGTCTCCTGAACAGCAAATCGCTCAGCTGCGCCGGCAGCTGGAACAGTATAACTATCAATACTATGTGTTAGACGCTCCCAGTGTGCCGGATGCCGAATACGATCGGCTTTACCGCGAGCTGCAACAACTGGAACAGCAGCATCCAGAATTGATTACCGCCGACTCACCAACACAGCGGGTTGGTGGCGCCCCCTTAGCCAAGTTCTCCCAGGTTAGCCATCAGGTACCGATGTTATCGCTGGACAATGCGTTTGATGACAGCGATTTTCTGGCCTTTGTAAAACGGATGCAGGATCGGCTGGACTTTGCCGGCGATTTTAGCTTTTGTGCTGAGCCTAAGTTAGACGGCCTGGCGGTCAGTATCCGTTACGAACACGGCGTGTTAGTGCAGGCGGCAACCCGCGGCGATGGCAGCACCGGCGAAGATATTACCGCCAATATCCGCACCATCCGGGCGATCCCGCTGCGCTTAAGCGGTGAAGTACCGCCGGTACTGGAAGTGCGCGGCGAAGTCTTTATGCCGCTCTCTGGCTTTGAACGGCTGAACAACGATGCCAAGGCTCGCGGTGAAAAAGTCTTTGCCAACCCGCGTAACGCTGCTGCGGGCAGTTTACGGCAGTTGGATCCGGCCGTTACCGCGAAAAGACCGCTGATGTTTTATGCTTATGCAGTTGGTCAAGTAGAGGATCCTGAGTTACGGCTGAATAGCCGCTGCCATTATCAGCGGCTGCAACAGCTAAAAGACTGGGGCCTGCCGGTATGCCCGGAGATCCGCCTGGTTGAAGGTACAGCAGCAGCGCTGAGCTACTATCAGCAGATCCTGGCCAAACGCGCGGCACTGCCTTATGAAATTGACGGTGTCGTCATTAAGGTTAGTAATCTGGCGCAGCAACAGGCGCTGGGCTTTGTCGCCCGCGCGCCGCGCTGGGCCATTGCCTTTAAATTCCCGGCGCAGGAAATGCTAACCACCTTACTGGACGTGGATTTTCAGGTCGGTCGTACTGGCGCTATCACTCCGGTTGCACGGCTGGAGCCGGTTAATGTCGGCGGAGTGATGGTCAGTAATGCCACGCTGCACAATCAGGACGAAATAAACCGGCTGGGCGTACAAATTGGCGATAAAGTGATAGTGCGCCGCGCCGGTGATGTGATCCCACAAATTGTTGCCGTCGTTACCGAGCAGCGCCCGGCACAGACAAAGCCGGTCATCTTCCCCGAGGTCTGCCCGGTCTGTGGTTCAGCGGTGGAGCGGGTGAGTGGTGAGGCGGTGGCCCGCTGCAGTGGCGGTTTATATTGCGCGGCACAGCTGAAAGAATCGCTAAAACATTTTGTCTCGCGCAAGGCGCTGGATATTGAAGGTCTGGGCGATAAGCTGGTTGAGCAGTTAGTAGAGCAGCAACTGGTGAAAACACCGGATGCGATCTTTGAGCTGGATATGCCGTCTTTAGTTGGCCTGGAGCGGATGGGCGAGAAGTCGGCATTAAAGCTGTTAAATGCCATTAAAGCCGCGAAAAGCACCACCTTGCCGCGCTTTATTTATGCCCTAGGGATCCGGGAAGTAGGCGAGGCGACGGCGCTGAATCTGGCCAATCATTTTGCAAGCCTGGATGCCCTGATGGCCGCCAGTATCGAGCAGCTGTTAGCGGTTAGCGATGTTGGCACTGTCGTTGCTGAGCATTTGTATCATTTCTTCCGCGAGCCGCATAACCAACAGGTGGTCAGCGCCTTACTGGCGCAAGGCCTGCATTGGCCGGCGATAGCACTGCAACAGGTTACTGAACAGCCGTTAAGCGGCCAGACCATCGTATTAACCGGTACTTTGAGCAGTATGGGCCGCGATGAAGCCAAGGCGTTATTACAGCGGCTGGGGGCCAAAGTCTCCGGCTCGGTGTCAGCGAAAACTCATGCCGTGATTGCCGGCGAAAATGCCGGCTCGAAACTGGCGAAAGCCAGTGAATTACAGGTACCGGTCTGGGATGAGCAACAGATGTTGGATTTGTTTAAGCAGTATGGAGTCAGCCCGGATGCCTGATTGGTTAGTTAGCTTATTACTGGACTGGGGCGCCTTGTTTCGCCCCTATGTGCGCGATATGGCGCTGGCCATGGTGGCAACTACACTGGTGGTGTTTGGCGATACACTAAATCAAAGTGTACGCCGGCAAACCGCACACTGGCACTTTATCTGGCGCACCGCTATTTTTGTGCTGCTTTGTGCCTTTGGCTATGGCGCCCTGACGTTGTTTTTAACGCCGCTGGTGGCCAAGCAATTGGCGGGTTTAAGCAACCTCTGGCTACCCTGGGTGAGCCTGGCAGTCTTTGTGCTGCTGGGGATGCTGGCACAACGCAAGCGACAGGCATGAAAGACTGGCCTCTGCTGGATAAATACGGTCTGACGCCGATACCACAACGCTTTTACTGGTTGCTGGCGCTGCTGCTGCGTCCTTATTTAAGCTGGGTATTGGTATTGACCTTGCCGCCGCAGCAAAAAGATTTACTGAAACTGTTCTATCCGCAACAGCAGGACTTTTTGATTGCCTGTGTCATTGCCTTGCCGGTACTGTTGGTCGTGGCGGCACTAAGTCAACGCAGCGATAAACGCAGCGCCGCCTGGCGCGCCATCTGGCGCTACAGCCGCGGCTTATTATTTATCAGCTGCGCCGTCGATTTGGCTTACAGTATTTACGATTTACCGCCGGATGTGATCCTGGATGCGCCCTGGCGGCTGGTTGCGGTGTTTGGTCTGGGGCTGGGGCTATTCTGGCTGCTGCGCTCGAAAACCCTGCCGCGGATCTTTAGCGAATGGCCGGAGCCGGTAGAGAAATAAAGTACCGCGGCTCAGGCATTCATCGATAACGGCTGTTGCTTGCTTTTTAGCTGTTCATAACGACGTTGCTGCTCAGGTTTAAGGCTGGCGCCGGCGACAACCAGCTCACATTGTTGCAGCAAACGATAGCGCAGGTCTGGTGCGCACAGAGGTCTTGGGCTGGTTAGCAGGGTTTGCAGTAAGTTGAGTGCAATACCGGCATTCTTCGGCATCACCTTGTGTGCCAGAGCGAAGGCTTCAAACGCCTGCTCCCAATGTCCGCGTTGATAAAGCTGTACAGCGCTGTTGTTAAGCTCGCGCGGGCCTTGTTGCATTTGCCGGCGCTCGGTGACTTCCTGTTGCAGATAGGCGCCCAGCAGCGGATCGGGTTGTTGCTGTTTACAGTGCTGGCTGATTTGGCTAAACAGTTGTTCTGCCGCGTCGGTAAGCCCCACTTCATGCAGCGCCTTAGCCTTATCCAAGGCATCTTCCAGCGAGGTGATCGGCTGATCGGTTTTCAGATCGCGTAGCAGCGCTTTGGCTTTATCTTTGTGGTCCTGTAAATACAGCAAACGGGCCTGTACTACCTGATGTTGCTCCCACAAATCCTGCTTGGCAAACTGCTTTTGTAACGCCTGTAAGCTCAGATTTACCTGCCGGTTTAAGCGGCTGTGCTGCTCTTCATCTTCAGTGGCCAGCGCAAAATCAATACTGGCCCGCGCCAGATTCAAATACAGATCCGGCTGTTCAAAAGCCGAGTAACGGGCATATTTCACCATATCCCGTGCCGCCTGATACTGAGTTTCGTAATCATGATTCAGGCGGGATAACTGCAGTAATTTCTGCTGGCGCAGTAAATTTCGCGGCGCCAGCTCGGCGGCATCAATCAAATGCTGTTGGGCTTGCTGGTAATGCTGTTGTTTAAATTCCAGTTCCGCCAATAAGTCGAGCGCAAACAGCCGGCTTTCGCTGCGCAGTAATAACTCTTCCAGTAAGTTAAACGCCTGCTGTTCCTGATCTTTGGCGACAAAACACCGTACCAGCCCCATCTTGGCCCAGCTAAAGGGCTGAATACTCAGCATGGCGAGAAAGAAGTGTTCGGCATCGGTAAATTCTTGCTGTGCCAGCAGAATGTCGCCTTTCAGCTTTAACAGCAGCGGAAACCATTTACGTTGATTGGCATCAGCAAGTTGCTCGTCGATATAATTCAGCGCTGCCTGGTAATGCTGCGCATCCAGCAACTGATACAACGGGCGCAGTTGTTGTTTACGTTTTAGCACCCGTTCAATACGTAGCTGTAAGTCTTTAATTACAAAGGGTTTGGCTAGAAACTCGTCCGGCTGTAATTCAATAACACTGTGTACCAGGTTCGGATCGGTCTCGGCGCTGATAAAGATCACGGCACTGCTGTGCTTTTGCAGGCCACTGAATTTTAATTCGGCAAACAGCTGAAAGCCGTCTTTGCCATCGGCCTGGTTATACGAGCAGATAATAAGATCGAACAGGTTGTTACGGCACAGTGCCAGCGCCTGCTGTGGCCGTTCGGCAATGGTAATATTCTGATAACCCAGCTGCTCCAGCGTGTAGCGCAGGTAGCTTTGTGACAGGGGTTGCTCATCAATAATCAGGATGCGTTCGTCCCGCTTGGGTGCATTTTCCATTACAGGCTGGATCCGAGAACTTCGTCTAAAGCTACTATAGCAACTTTTTGCCTTGAGTTAACCGGGCAGGATCAATAAATAGGCGATTGCGCACTAAATCGGTACTCTGTATTTACCACTTTGTTCAAGATCTTGCGGCCAGAAGGATATTTTCCGTGATGCCTCACCGATATTAGTTAAGCTCTTAGCTGCGGTAGAATTTTCGTAACAGCAGCAGGGATGCTGCGGAGGCTGAAAGGGCACAGGGATGTGATCCTTGAAGCTGGTGGAGAAAATTGCTACCCAGCTAAGGGCGCTGCCCCAATCTCAACGCTACTGGTGCTCATCGTTACGCAGGTTCTATCTCGGTGCATCCGTCGGCTAAACGCGCCGTACAACTTTCCTGGGGCACGCCGTGAACCCATCCCTGGGGGCTCCCCTTTCGCATCCATGCGAAAGACGTCCCCAGAAAAGTGTACTCTGCATTTACCGCCTCGTTCACGATCGTGCCGCCAATAGTATATTGTCGTGATGCCTAACCGATGCTCTTTAAGCCCTTAGCTGCGGTAGAATTTTTGTAACAGCAGCAGGGATGCTGCGGAGGCTGAAAGGGCACAGGGATGTGATCCTTGAAGCCGGTGAAGAAAATTACTACCCAGCTAAGGGCGCTGCACTGGTCTGGACGCTAAGTGTTGGGGTTTGGTGGGATTTTACTGGGTTCGAACCAGTGGCAACCGTGTTTTTGTAAAAAGCGGGTGGTGCTCTCCCGGTTGGGATAACAATCTATTGGAATTTTTGCTTAAGAGTTTTGGTGGATTGTACTGGGTTCGAACCAGTGGCAACCGTGTTTTTGTAAAAAGCGGGCGGTGCTCTCCCAGCTGAGCTAACAATCCATGGGAGTATCGTAAATAGGAGCTTTGGTGGATTGTACTGGGTTCGAACCAGTGACCCCCGCCTTGTAAGGGCGGTGCTCTCCCAGCTGAGCTAACAATCCAAGGGAGTATTGCTGTATCGAGTTTTGGTGGATTGTACTGGGTTCGAACCAGTGACCCCCGCCTTGTAAGGGCGGTGCTCTCCCAGCTGAGCTAACAATCCATGGGAGTATCGCTGTGTAGAAAATATTGGTGGATTGTACTGGGTTCGAACCAGTGACCCCCGCCTTGTAAGGGCGGTGCTCTCCCAGCTGAGCTAACAATCCACGCTGCGATGGCGCACATTATAGGGAGCGTGATTTAGCTGTCAACTTTATTTTCGGGCAAAGCGCGCTGTATGCCGCAAAAGTAAACAGCATAGTGAAAAAAACCAGCTTTTGCCACTACGCCTCGGGTGCATCCGCCGGCGTGGATTGTTACAATACCGGCCTCTTAGCTTTTTGCCTGTCTGAATTGGAAAGATTATGTCATTAGTGACCCGTTTTGCACCCAGCCCAACCGGCTACTTACACGTAGGTGGCGCCCGTACTGCTTTATACAGCTGGCTGTATGCCAGAAAAAATGGCGGTAAATTTATTCTGCGTATTGAAGATACCGATCTGGAACGCTCAACCCAGGAATCGGTAGACGCCATTTTAGAAGGTATGCAGTGGCTGGGACTGGAACACGACGAAGGCCCGTACTATCAAACCAAACGCTTTGACCTGTATAAAGAAGTGGTGGCGCAGCTGTTGGCAGAAGGCAAAGCCTACAAGTGCTTCTGTACGGTAGAAGAGCTGGACGCGATGCGCGAAGCGCAAATGGCTGCCGGTGAAAAGCCAAAATATAACGGTATGTGGCGCGATCGCACTGATCATCCGGCCGACAAGCCTTATGTGATCCGCTTTAAAAACCCGCTGGATGGCGTGGTCGTGATTGATGATATGATTAAAGGCCGCATTGAAATTGCCAATGCTGAGCTGGACGATCTGGTAATTGCCCGCAGTGACGGCACCCCAACCTATAACCTGACCGTGGTCGTTGATGACTGGAAAATGGGCATTACCCATGTGATCCGGGGTGATGACCATGTCAATAACACCCCGCGGCAGATGAATATTCTGGCTGCACTGGGCGCTGAGATCCCAAAATACGCGCACGTACCGATGATTCTGGGCGACGATGGCAAGCGGTTATCAAAACGTCACGGCGCGGTCGGCGTTATGCAATATCGCGATAACGGCTTTTTACCGCAGGCACTGATCAACTATTTAGTTCGTCTGGGTTGGTCGCATGGCGATCAGGAAATTTTTAGTCTGGACGAGCTGGTACAGCTGTTCGACCTGTCAGCTTGTAATCGTGCCCCATCGGCCTTTAATACCGACAAGCTGATCTGGTTAAATCAACACTATATGAAAACCCTGCCGGCAGAAGAAGTCGCCAGCCATTTAGCCTGGCATGTTACCGAGCAAAAACTGGATATCAGCACCGGGCCAAGTTTAGCGCAGCTGGTGCAGGTACAGGCCGAACGGGTTAAAACCTTAAAAGAAATGGTGGAAGTCAGCCGCTATTTCTATGAAGACTTTAGCAGCTTTGACGAAGCGGCCGCCAAGAAACATTTAATTGCGGCAGCGGCGGAACCTTTGGCATTGTTACATGCCAAACTGGCTAAGTTAACCGACTGGCAGCCAGCGCTGATCCATCAGCAAATTACCGATACCGCCGCCGAACTGGCGCTGGGTATGGGTAAGGTGGGGATGCCGCTACGGGTGGCAGTAACAGGTGGCGGTAATTCACCGGCGCTGGATCTGACGTTACAACTGATTGGTCAGGCGCGCAGCCTGGCCCGCATCGAGCAGGCGCTGAGCTTTATTAAGCAGCACGCGGTCTGATGCACCGGCTCAGACCCGGTCTGAGCGGATACCTTAAGATGTGATAACGCCTGCGAGTTCAGGCGTTTTTAATTCACTTTGCGTGTAGATTAAAAAAAACTGAATATTAGATTAAACATGCCTGTTTTTTTATTGTTAGTCGTGGCCTTGCTGGCGTTTCAGGTCAGTGCCAATGAAGCGCCGGAAGAGGCCGAGCCTCTGGTACCTGAGTTACAGAACCTGGGGTTACTGGGCACCCTTACCGGCGATATTGAGCTGGGCTTTTTGTTTATCGATGGCAACACCGATGCACGCGGCTGGCGGGTAAACACCGAAATGGTGCATGAAAATGATTATTTCCGGAACCGCTATAATGTGCAGGGCCGGATCCAAAAGAATCAGTTTACCAACAGTGAAACCGGTGAAGTGCGCACCGAGGCCACGGTAAAACGCTATGCGTTGTCAGGGCAGAGTAACTATAAGTTTTTAAGCGGTTCTACCTCGTTCTTTGGCCGCGGTGCCTATGCCTACGATATGTTTGGTTCATTCCGGCAGGTCGGCTCGCTGGCAACAGGTTATGCTAACCGGGTGTATCAAAAGCAGGCCAATTATCTGGATCTGGAAACCGGCCCGGGTTTTGCGTATCGCGAGGGCGCTTCCGGCAGCACTTCTAAGGGTTTGATCTGGTTTTTGGCACTCAACTTTGAGCAGGAAATTTACAAAGGCAGCCGTTTCCGTCAAACCTTTGAGGGCAATGTGTCGGTCGATGGCGAAAACTCGGCTTATACCAGCCGCAGCGCTTTAACCGCGCAAATTAATGGCCGGCTGGCAATGCGTTTAAGTTTCTCGGTTAGCCACAACTCGCGGCCTGAAGGCAATTTGCAAACTACTGATACCGAAACCTCGGCGTCGCTGGTGTATCAATTCTAAGCAGTTTTTTGTAATCAATCTTTAACCAAAAAGCCACCTGGATGTCATTTGGCTTTCACATAGTCGTGTTCCAATTTCTGCGCCAATATTATAAATAACGCAGGAACCCTGACCATGACACAACCTAATCTCCCTGTTCAAATAGATAACTCCGGCCTGGAGCCCATCTCTAATACGTCTGCTAATCCGAGCTTTGGCGAGGTATTAGAACAACGGATGGCGCGGCGCAGCTTTTTAAAAGGCAGTTTGGCAGCAGCCGTGTCCGGTATTATGGGCGTTGGCTTAACCGGCTGTAATAGCAGCGATACCGCTGAGCCTTTGCCACCTGTTAGTGTGATCCCGGCACCGGCTTTTTTGGGTTTTGCTGCTATTGCGGCCAACCGGGTTGATGGCATTACCGTACCGGCGGGCTATAGCGCTAAGCCTTTCCTGGCCTGGGGTACTCCTATCACCGGCACCTATCCGAACTTTCTGGCGGACGCCAGTAACACAGCGGCCGAGCAGGCGATGCAAATGGGCATGAACCATGATGGCATGCATTTTTTCCCGATTGATGTGCGCAGCGGTGGCAACAGCTCCAGCGAAGGCTTGCTGGTGATGAACCATGAATATGTCGAACCGAATGTACTGCATCCGCAAGGACCGGTATTACCACGCCCGGCGGAACAGGTGGCCAAAGAGCTGGCGGCGCATGGTGTCAGTGTGGTGCATATTGAAAAAGCGGCCAATGGTGACTGGCGGGTCGTCAGTAACAGCCCTTTTAACCGCCGTATTACCGGTGAAACCCCCATGGAGCTGGCAGGCCCGGTACGAGGCCATGCCAAGGTAGTGACCAAATACAGTCCGGATGGCAGCCGTACCCGCGGCACCTTAAATAACTGTGCTCATGGTTACACGCCCTGGGGCACTTACCTGACGGCGGAGGAAAACTGGGCGGGCTACTTTATGAATAGCGATAGCCCCCAGGTTCGTGAGCACCGCCGCTATGGCGTTGGCAGCAGTAATGGCCGCTATTTCTGGGAAACGGCTACGCCAGCTGCAGATCGCTATCAGCGTTTTAATGCATCGACATTAGCAGCCAGTGCCGCTGAGGATTACCGCAACGAACCCAATACCTTTGGCTGGATCGTTGAAATCGACCCCTTTAATCCGGACAGTGTGCCGCAAAAACGCACCGCCCTGGGCCGTTTTGCCCATGAAGGTATCGTCTTTGCCAAGGTCACCGAAGGCGAGCCGTTAGTGGCTTATTCCGGCGATGATGCGCGGGATGAATATATTTACAAGTATGTGTCGAAACAGCCGTACTTCCGCAATACTGCCGGTGGGCATCTGCTGAATGACGGTACCCTGTATGTCGCCCGTTTTAACGCCGATGGCTCTGGTGACTGGCTGGCGCTGGATATTAACAATCCCGAGTTTGCTGCCAAGGCCGCTCTGGCCGGCGTAAGCTTTAGCGATCAGGCCGATGTGCTGCTTAATACCCGCCTGGCCGCCGATATAGCCGGCGCGACCAAGATGGATCGGCCAGAGTGGGGCGCAGTGCATCCGGAAACCTCGGAAGTGTATTTTACCCTGACTAACAATACTAACCGTACTGCGGCGCAGGTTGATGCAGCTAACCCGCGCGCCAACAATGCCACTGGCCATATTATCCGCTGGAAAGAGCGCGGTACCCTGGCCTCAAGCCAGTTTAACTGGGATATCTTCCTGCTGGCCGGTGACGTTGGTACCGCTACGCCGGGAACCAACCTGGTATTAACGGCAGATAACCACCACGCCAGCCCGGATGGTCTGTGGTTTGATGATAATGGCTTACTGTGGATCCAAACGGATATGAGTGGCTCTCAGCAAAGCAGCGGCCCTTATGGTAACAATGCCATGCTGGTTGCCGATCCGGTGAGCCGACAGATCAAGCGTTTCCTGGTGGGGCCAATTGACTGTGAAGTGACAGGGGTGATTATGACGCCGGATCAGCGCACTATGTTTGTGAATATCCAGCATCCGGGCGATCGTTCCAGCGTAACGAACTTTACCAGTAACTGGCCGGACGGTGGCAATAGCCGGCCGCGTTCAGCGACGGTGATTATTACCAAAGATGACGGTGGTATGATTGGGACCTAAGGTACTCCATTATTGACTGCACTAATAACGCAGGGGGCCTTGGCCCCCTGTTCTGCTTTTCATGTGACTAAGTAAATAGTGCGACTCAGTAAAACCTTAGTGTAATACCCGCGCTCTTAAGGTACCGGGAATGGCTTTTAGCTCATTCAGTGCCAGTTCGTGATCGGCCGAGTCAATATCAATCACCACATAACCAATTTCCTGCACAGTTTGCAGGTACTGGCCGGAGATATTGATATTATGCCGGGCAAAGGCTTCGTTGATCTTGGTCAGCATACCCGGTTGGTTTTTGTGGATATGCAGCAGGCGCGAGCGGCCTTTATGCTCTGGCAGCGACACTTCCGGGAAATTCACCGCCGACAGCGTAGAGCCATTATCACTGTATTTCACCAGTTTACCGGCGACTTCAAAGCCGATATTCTCCTGCGCTTCCTGAGTCGAGCCACCGATATGCGGGGTTAAAATCACATTATCGAACTGGCGCAGTGGCGAGATAAATTCTTCGTCGTTGCCTTTAGGCTCCACCGGGAATACATCGATGGCGGCGCCGGCCAGCTTTTTGCTTTGTAACGCGCTGGTCAGGGCATCGATATCAACCACAGTGCCACGCGAGGCATTGATCAGGATAGCACCGTGCTTCATCAGCTCCAGTTCGGCTTCGCCAATCATATTTTTGGTTTGTGGCGTTTCCGGCACATGCAGGCTGATCACATCGGATGTTTTCAGTAAGCTGCCTAAATCTACCTGTACCGCATTGCCCAGTACCAGCTTGTTTTCGATATCGTAAAACTGCACCCGCATACCGATATTTTCGGCCATAATGCCAAGCTGAGTACCGATATGGCCATAGCCGATAATGCCGAGCGTTTTACCGCGTGCTTCAAAGGAGTTATCGGCGGTTTTTAACCACTCGCCACGATGAGCCGCGGCATTACGCTGCGGAATACCGCGCAGTAACATAATAATTTGTCCCAGCACCAGTTCAGCCACCGAGCGGGTATTAGAAAAGGGCGCATTAAACACCGGGATGGCGCGTCTTAACGCCGCGTCCAGATCCACTTGATTGGTACCGATACAGAAGCAGCCGATCGCCACCAGCTTAGAGGCAGCTTCTAACACCTTGTCGGTAAGCTGGGTGCGCGAGCGAATGCCGATAAAGTGGGCATCTTTAATCCGCTCAATCAACTCGTCTTCCGGCAGCGAGGTTTTCAGATACTCGATATTGCTGTAGCCGTGGTCTTTAAAGGTTTGTACGGCACTCTGGTGCAGGCCTTCCAGCAGCAGGATCTTAATTTTGTCTTTTGCCAGCGAAAATTTTTCCATGGTCACTTCTCTTGTGCTTAATATAAATGCTGCCCGGTTGTCTTCACTGCCCCTTAAGCGGGGCTATTGTTATAAAAACAGTTCTATCAAAAGCTTTGCTTAGTGTTAACGCAGTACCTGAGTACCCTCAGCGCTACCTACCAAGACCAGATCGGCGGCGCGAGCGGCAAAAATGCCATTGGTAACAACACCGACGATATTATTAATCTGCTGCTCCAGCGCTAACGGCTCGCTGATATGTAAACCGTGCACATCAATAATCAGATTACCGTTATCGGTGACCACGCCTTCGCGTACTACCGGTTTACCACCCAGTTTTGCCAGTTCGCGGCTGACATAGCTGCTGGCCATCGGGATCACTTCAACCGGTAGCGGGAATTTGCCTAATACCTCAACCTGCTTGGTACTATCGACGATACAGATAAAGGTTTTGGCGACAGCGGCGACAATTTTTTCGCGGGTCAGGGCGGCACCACCGCCTTTAATCATTTGTTTAGCGGCGTTAATTTCGTCGGCGCCATCAACATAGACGCCAAAGCCGCTAATGCTGTTTAAATCCAGCACCGGAATGCCCAGTGCCTTTAAGCGGGCGGTAGATTGTTCAGAGCTGGAGACGGCGCCGGCGATTTGATCTTTGATCTCGGCCAGAGCGTCAATAAAGTGGTTTACGGTAGAGCCGGTGCCGACACCGACAATGGTCTGTGGCTCGATATAGGCCACGGCGGCGCGGGCCGCGTTGCGTTTCATTTCATCTTGCGTCATGGAGGGTTCGCTTTATGCGTTTAGCCATAAAGATGGATAGTATATCGGCTGCCAGAAAAAAAGACAGTGTTAGTTAGCGCGGATAATTCGCCGAGAAAAGCGGTGACTTATAAAAAAAGTGATTAAAAGCGTAGCAGTCGGCTGCCGGTCGCTACCGCATGCAGTGGCTGATCCCAGGGCTCGACGGGTAACTGCGGCACTTGTTGGCAATCATGCGCCAAACCAATTAGCCGGCAATGATGATTGGCGGCTAACTGCGACAGGGTACGATCATAAAAGCCACCACCCATGCCAAGGCGTTGCCCGAGGCTATCGAACGCGACTAAAGGGGTAAAAATCAGATCCAGCTGCTGCACCGGCAGTAGTTCAGCGCAGTTTAGTTTCGGCTCCGGAATACCAAAGCGGTTGGGTACTAATGGCGTCGTTGGCTGATAGTGCTGGAATATCAGATAGCCGGCACAAAACGGATGCAAAATAGGCAAATACAGCGTCTTGCCGGCCTGCCATAAGGCCTGGATTAGCGCCGTGGTATCTATTTCGCTGTCATTACTCAGATAGAGCGCGATATGTTGCGCCGCTAATACCTCAGCACAAGGGAGCAGTTGTCGCACTAATCCGATAGCTGCGTCCCGCTGCGCCTGAGCGCTTAGCTGTTGCCGCCGGTTACGGATTTCAGTTCGCAGTTGTGCCCGATTTAGCAATTTAGAACCCTTGCTGTCAGGAAGAAGAGAGTGTAGAAGTGTTCTCCGAAGTTGCCGTGCCCTGTATCAGCCCTTGAACCCAAGGTTCAAGGCGGAACGCCAATGGCCACCGTAGGCTTCCCAGTACTAGCCGGGCCTGCACAAAAGCGACGCAGAAACATCCCTTAATAAAACAATTATCGGCTCAGGGACATCGACAAAACACGAACAACCCAGAGAACGCCCTCAGTATAACACCGCTTTTATGCCGATGAGAAACAAAGCCCGGCAAAAAGCGGCCAACTGCTGCTTGTTTAGGCACAGGTTGGCGTGGCTCTGTAGCAGTGGTAGCATAAGCAGATATAAGTAAATAAGGGGCACTGTATGCCATTATCACTGGTACAAAGCTATGAGCGCTGGAGCGCAGCCCTGGATGCAGCCTATGTGATGGCTTCGGCCGCAGAATTGCATGGTTTAATCAGTGGCCTGCTGTGTGGCGGTATGCCAGCCGATGCCAGCGAGTTTTTGCCGGTGCTGCACGACTTTTTAAATGACGGTCAGGCCCTGCCTCAGGCGCTAAAAACCGACGTGCAGCAGCTGATCAGCAATACCTCACAAAGCCTGAGTGCTGCTGAATATGATTTCGCGCTGTTGCTGCCACATGACGATGATGCGCTGATTGAGCGGCTGGAAGCGATGGTGGAGTGGGCGCAGGCGTTTTTAGTCGGATTCTCGGTACAACAAACCGATTTATCGTTATTAAGCGAAGAAGTACGCGAAGCGATTAATCAACTTAGTGAAGTGACTAAGGTTGACCTTAGTACGCAGGACGATGCCAGCGCCGAAGAAAACGAAGAAGCCTATTTCCTGGTACTGGAGCATATCCGGCTGATGGTGTTTAGCTGCTACAACGAAGTCGGGCAGCGGCCGGCGGTAAAGGGCCCGTTAAATAAAACCTTACATTAAGGTCTGCTATGCAAATCGAAGTCTATCAGCAGCGGCGTCAGCAACTGCTGGCGCAACTGCCAGAGCGCTCTGTGGTATTACTGAGTGCAGCTGCCGAGCAAACTCGTAGCCGCGATACCGAATATCCGTTTCGGCAGCACAGTGACTTTTGGTATTACACCGGCTTTAACGAACCCGATGCCTTACTGATCATAACTAAAACCACCGCGGGTGAGTGTCGCAGCTTGTTGCTGTGCCGCGACAAAGACCCTTTTGCTGAAATGTGGCAGGGCCGGCGGCTGGGGCCAGCTGCGGCACTGACTACCCTGGGTTTAAATGCCGTTAGTCTAAGTGAGCGTAGCGCCAGCCTGCAGCAGGCATTAAATGGCATGCAGGCGGTGTATCTGAATTTAGGTGATGAACCAGCATTGCAGCAAGAAGTGCTGACCATTATGCAGGGGCTCAGACAGCGCGAAAAACGCGGTGAGCAGGCGCCGGTGGCGCTGATGGACCTTAGGCCTTATAGCAGTGAACAACGGCTGATAAAAAGTGCCGACGAAATTATGCTAATGCGCCGCGCTGGCCAAATCAGTACTCAGGCTCATCATCGCGCCATGCGCTTTTGCCATGCCGGCGGCTGGGAATATCAGTTAGAAGCCGAGATCCTGCATGAATTTGCGCTGCATGGTGCCCGTTTCGCGGCCTATAACACCATAGTCGGCAGTGGTGAGAATGGCTGTATTTTGCACTACACCGAAAATAGCAGCCAGCTGACTGACGGCGAGCTGGTATTAATTGATGCCGGCTGCGAGTTACAGGGCTATGCCGCTGATATTAGCCGCACCTTCCCGGTAAATGGCCGTTTTACCCCAGAGCAGGCGGCACTGTATCAGCTGGTACTGGCTGCGCAGCTGGCTTGCATCGAAGCCGTTAAACCCGGTTGCACCTTTGCACAGTTAAATGCCATTGCCGAGCAGGTGCTGACCAAAGGGTTGCTGGAATTAGGTATTTTGCACGGCGATTTGACCGAGCTCATTACCAGTAAAGCCTGTAAGCAGTATTTTATGCATGGTATAGGCCATTGGCTGGGGCTGGACGTACATGATGTCGGCGCCTATAAGGTCGCTGGTGACGATCGGCCGTTTCAACCCGGCATGGTGCTGACGATTGAACCCGGCCTGTATATCGCACCGGGTAGCGAGGCCGCCGAAAAATGGTGGGGCCTGGCAATCCGGATCGAAGATAATATTCTGGTGACCGCGGACGGCCATGACAACCTGACTACTGGCTGTGTCAAAACCCTGGCGGAAGTAGAAGCCCTGATGGCCAATCGCTAGCCTGACGCTCTGACAGTAATCAGTAACAGCATAAATACACAACAAATAAGGTAAGCCGTGCAAGTAACAAGCACTACCACAGTCGATTTTGATCTGGTGATTGCCGGTGGTGGCATGGCCGGCTCGATGCTGGCGCTGGCATTATTACGCCAGGCGCCGGCATTAAAGGTCGCCATTATCGAGCAGGCTGAAACGCCGGTATCCAAAGCCAGTTTTGATAGCCGCAGTATTGCGCTGGCGGCGGCCAGTGTCGAATTATTACAACGCTGGCAACTCTGGCCGCAATTGGCCCAGCAGGCCTGCCCAATCAAAACCATAGCGGTATCCGATCGTGGCCATTTTGGCAAAACCTGGCTTAGTGCCGACGAATACCGTTTGCCCGCCCTGGGGCAGGTGATCGAAGTGGAGCATATTGGTGCCGCGCTGTATCAGGCGTTAGCGGAACATCCGAATTTAAGCCGGCTACAGCCGCGCAGCATCGCCGCCATCGACAAACAGCAAGCTTGGCAACAGCTAACCTTAGATGACGGCGAGAGTGTGAGTACCCGCTTACTGGTGATCGCCGAAGGCGGTGCTTCCAATACCCGGCAGCTGGCCGGTTTTAGTTTAACGGAGCAGCCTTATCCGCAAGCGGCCATTATCGCCAATCTGGCGCTCAGCAGTGCGCATCAGTATAAGGCGTTCGAGCGCTTTACCGAGCATGGCCCTATTGCTTTATTACCGCTGACCCAAAACCGCTATTCGCTGGTCTGGACGGTTCCTCCGGAGCAGGTGCCAAGGTTACTGGCACTCAGTGACAACGAATTTCTAGCGCAAATTCAACAGGCATTTGGTTATCGGGCCGGCGTCTTTACTACAGTGGGCAGCCGCGCCGCTTACCCGCTGGTGTTAAAGCAAAGCCAACAGGTGGTGAATCACCGCACCGCATTGTTAGGTAACAGCTTGCATAACCTGCACCCTATTGCCGGCCAGGGCTTTAATCTGGCACTGCGAGATATTGCCTGTTTAAGCCAGCTGCTGGCAGAACAAGGTTTAGCCGATGCCGGTGGCTATGCGCTGCTGCGTGCCTATCAGCAGCAACGCCAGGCCGATATGCAGCAGGTGATTTGGCTGACCGACGCCTTAGTGCGCACCTTTTCTAACCGCTCACGCCTGGTGGCGCTGGCGCGTAATCTTGGCCTGACGGCGATGCTGCTGTGCGATCCGCTTAAGACGCCACTCGCGCGGCAAACTATGGGTTATGGAACTCTTTATGCAAAATCTTGATGTCACCATTGTTGGCGCCGGTAGTGCCGGCTTAACCCTGGCGCTGTTATTGGCAGAGCAGGGCTTAAAGGTGGCGCTGGTGGAAAAGGGCGCTGAGCCACTGCCGGCAACGCCTGCCTATTTGCGCGTAAGCGCCCTTAATCCGGCTTCACAACGGGTGCTGGCCCATTTAGGTGTGTGGGATGGCATAGCCGCGCAGGCCGCTGCTTATCAGCATATGCAGGTGTGGGATGCCGACAGCTTTGGCCGCATTCATTTTGCCGCCGAGCCACCACAGCCGGCAGATTTAGGCTGGATCTGCGATAACGAAGCGATTCGCCAGCAGCTGTATCAAAAAGTACAGCAACAGCCGGCGATCCACTGTTATTTTGGTGCCCAAATTCAGCAGTTAGTGCAATCGGAACGAGAGGTGCTGCTGCAACTGAGCAGTGGCGAGATCTTACTCAGCGAATTACTGGTTGGCGCCGATGGCGTAAATTCATACGTGCGCCAGCAGTTACAGTTACCCCTGACGCACTGGGACTATCAGCAGGATGCGATTGTGGCGGTGATCCACTGCGATGAACCACATCAGGCGACGGCGCGGCAGGTGTTTTTACCGACCGGGCCGCTGGCGCTGCTGCCGCTGCCGGATCCTAAGCATTGCTCTATTGTCTGGAGTGCTGAAACCAGCCGAGCCAGCGAACTGATGGCGCTGGATGATGCTGCCTTTGCGCGCGCCCTAACCGCCGCCAGCCAAAGTGTATTGGGTTGTTTAACGCTGACAACAGCGCGCAGCGTGCATCCGCTACGGATGCGTTATGCCAGTGACTGGGTACGTGGCCGTGTGGTGCTGGTGGCCGATGCAGCACATAGTATTCATCCGTTAGCCGGGCAGGGCATGAATCTGGGTTTAATGGATGTGACTGCCTTGGCTGAATTGTTAGGCAAGCAACAGCAGGCGGGTAAACCACTATTTGCCCCCCGCGTGTTACAGGCGTATCAGCGTTGGCGTAAGGCCGAAGCGCAAAGCATGATCGCGGCGATGGAAGCTTTCAAACGTGGTTTTAGTAATGAGCAGCCGGCATTAAAATTTTTGCGCGGCGCAGGTTTGCTGCTGGCCGATAAACTGCCTTTTGTTAAACAGCAGCTGATGGCACAGGCGCTGGGTAATAGCGGTGATTTACCGGCTTTAGCCAAACCATAGCTGTAGCAATTATTGCTGTCATAAATTTGCCTTAGTTTTTTTGGTAACCCCGGTTGTCGCATTACAAAAAGTAATCCAAATTGGGCTGTTTGCTGGCGGGGTGATCGGGTATAATCGAGCAGTATTTTTTAGTCAGACTGGTAGCAATATTGCGTAATAGGCTGATAACAAAGGTTTATTTGCCAAGCTCAATATTAAGCTGCCGGCCCGCATAATAAACAGGAAAAAATAATGGCTCAAAAAACCGCGTTACACGCCAGCCATCTGGCTGCTGGTGCGAAAATGGTCGATTTCTTCGGCTGGGATATGCCAATTAACTACGGCTCTCAGATTGAAGAACACCACGCCGTCCGTCAGGATGCCGGCATGTTTGATGTGTCGCATATGACCATTGTTGATTTAACCGGTGCCAATACCCGTAACTTCCTGCGTTATTTATTAGCCAACGACGTTGCCAAACTCACCACCCCCGGCAAAGCCCTGTACAGCGGCATGTTAAACAGCACCGGCGGCGTCATTGACGATTTAATCGTGTACTTCCTGCAAGAAGATTTCTTCCGCTTAGTAGTGAACTCTGCCACCCGCGAAAAAGACTTAGCCCATATCAACGCTGAAGCCAAAGCCTTTAATGTTACGGTAACCGAGCGTCCGGAATTTGCGATGATTGCCGTGCAGGGCCCGAATGCCAAAGCCAAGGTGGCAACCTTATTAACGGCGGAGCAGCAAGCGGCCGTCGCCGGCATGAAGCCATTTTTTGGCGTGCAGGCGGGTGATTTATTTATCGCTACCACCGGTTATACCGGTGAAGACGGTTACGAAATTGCGCTGCCAAACGAGCAGGCGGCAGACTTCTGGCAACAGCTGGTAACTGCCGGAGTAAAACCCTGTGGTTTAGGCGCCCGCGACACCCTGCGCTTAGAAGCCGGTATGAACCTGTACGGTCAGGATATGGACGAAACGGTATCACCACTGGCCGCCAATATGGGCTGGACCATTGCGTGGGAGCCTGGCGATCGTAACTTTATTGGCCGCACCGCGCTGGAGCAGGCCAAAGCTGCCGGCACCGCCAAGCTGGTGGGGCTGGTAATGGAGCAAAAAGGGGTATTACGCCATGGCCAGAAAGTGATCACTGCTGCCGGTGAAGGTGAAATTACCTCTGGTACTTTCTCGCCGACGCTGGGCTTTAGTATTGCGATGGCGCGGGTACCTTCCGCGACCGGCGATACAGCAGAAGTGGATATTCGCGGTAAACTGGTGCCGGTAAAAGTAGTAAAACCGGCCTTTGTGCGCATGGGTAAAAAACTGGTCTAAGTTTTATAGCTGGCCAAAAATAATACAATAACGATGCCGGCCTGCTGCCGGAAAGACCAGAGAGGCTTCACCTGGCCGTGCCTGTGCTAACAGGGCGGCAGGTGGCAAGAACACACAGCTAAGGAACTTACAATGAGCAACATTCCTGCAAACTTAAAATACGCATCCAGCCACGAATGGCTGCGCGCTGAAGGCGATGGCATCTACACCGTAGGTATCACTGAGCACGCTCAGGAATTACTGGGGGATATGGTATTCGTTGAATTACCAGAAGTTGGTGAGTCTGTAGCGCAAGGTGATGATGTTGCCGTGGCTGAGTCAGTAAAAGCGGCGTCAGATATTTATGCGCCGGTTTCAGGTGAAATTGTTGCCGTAAACGATGCCCTGAGCGACTCGCCAGAGCTGGTAAACAGCAGCCCGTACGAAGATGGCTGGATGTTTAAGATTAAAATCGCAGACGAAGCTGAGCTCGGCGCCCTGTTAGACGCCGCCGGTTATCAGAGCGCGATTGACGAAGCTTAATATTACGGCAGATCCTGCCACCCTAAAGCCCCGTAGATAACGGGGCTTTATGTTAGAAAGCACTACCAGGATAATGAGCATGACCCATACCGCTGTGAAAACCCTGACGCAACTTGCGAAACACGACGAATTTATCCAGCGCCATATTGGCCCGGATGCTGCCGAAACTGCCGCTATGCTGCAGGAACTTGGCGTAGACAGTATCGAGCAGCTGATTGCGCAAACTGTGCCGCAGAGCATTCGCCTGCCAAAACCTTTGGCCATTGGCGACAGCCGCACTGAAGTAGACGCCCTGGCGTATTTAAAGGCTGCTGCGTCAAAAAATAAAATGTATAAGTCTTACATTGGTATGGGTTACCACCCAACACTGACCCCGCATGTTATTTTACGTAACGTGCTGGAAAACCCGGGCTGGTACACCGCGTACACGCCATACCAGCCGGAAATTGCCCAGGGCCGTTTAGAGTCGCTGTTAAACTTCCAACAGTTATCTTTAGACTTAACTGGTATGGAACTGGCCAGCGCCTCGCTGCTGGACGAAGCAACCGCCGCTGCCGAAGCCATGGCGCTGGCCAAGCGCGTGACTAAGAGCAAGTCTAACCTGTATTTTATTGCCGACGACGTGCACCCACAAACTATCGACGTGGTAAAAACCCGCGCCGAAATGTTTGGTTTTGATATTGTGGTGGGTAAAGCCAGCGAAGCTGCTGAGCAGGACGTATTCGGTGCCTTATTACAGTACCCAACCACTAACGGTGATATCCGTAACGACAGCGCCTTAATTGCCGCGCTACAGGCGAAAAAAGCCATTGTTGCAGTAGCAACAGACCCAATGGCGTTAATGCTGTTAAAAGCACCGGGCGAGCTGGGTGCCGATGTCGTATTAGGCTCTATGCAGCGTTTTGGTGTGCCAATGGCCTTTGGTGGCCCACACGCTGCCTTCTTCGCCACCCGCGATGCTTATAAGCGCTCTATGCCGGGCCGCATTATCGGTGTATCGAAAGATCGCCGTGGCAATCAGGCACTGCGGATGGCAATGCAAACCCGCGAGCAGCATATCCGCCGCGAAAAAGCGAACTCGAACATCTGTACTGCCCAGGTATTACTGGCCAATATCGCCTCTTTCTATGCCGTGTACCATGGCCCGCAAGGCTTAAAAGATATCGCCGAGCGCATTCACCGCAGCGCCGATATCTTCGCTGCTGGCTTACAAGCCAAAGGTGTTGCCCTGGTGAATAGCCACTGGTTCGATACCGTGACCTTTAAGGTTGCTGATCGCGCTGCTGTTGTTGCCCGCGCCTTAGCCGCCGGTGTTAACCTGCGTACGGACGTGGCCGATAGCCTGGCGGTAAGCTTTAGCGAAGCCACTCAGGCTGCCGACATCGCACAGCTGTTTGATATCGTATTAGGCGCCGGCCATGGCGTAGACGTAAACGCCTTAGATGCACAGATCGTGGCTAATGGCTCAAGCTCTATCCCAGCCGATTTAGTTCGCACCTCTGCCGTATTAAGCCACCCGGTATTTAACCAGTATCACAGTGAAACTGAGATGCTGCGTTATATCAAAAAGCTCGAAAACAAAGACTTAGCGCTGAACCACTCGATGATTTCGTTAGGTTCATGCACGATGAAACTGAACGCCACCGCCGAGATGATCCCGATCACCTGGCCAGAGTTCGCGTCTCTGCACCCGTTCGTGCCACGCGATCAGGCCGAAGGTTACTACCAGATGATCAACGAGCTGGGCGACTGGCTGGTAAATATCACCGGTTACGACACTATCTCGATGCAGCCAAACTCAGGCGCGCAGGGCGAGTACGCCGGTATGGTGGCCATTCGTAAGTACCACGAAAGCCGTGGCGAAGGCCATCGTAATATCTGTTTAATTCCGGTATCGGCGCACGGTACAAACCCAGCTACTGCGGCCATGACCAACTACGAAGTTGTGCTGGTAGACTGCGATAAGTCAGGCAATATCGATATGGCCGACTTAAAAGCCAAAGCTGCCGAAGTAGGCGATCGCTTAGCGGCCATTATGGTGACTTACCCGTCTACGCACGGTGTATTTGAAGAAACCATCGCCGAGCTGTGTGAAGTGATCCACTCCTACGGCGGCCAGGTGTATATGGACGGTGCCAATATGAACGCGCAGGTGGGCTTAACCTCGCCAGGCTTTATCGGCTCAGACGTATCGCACCTAAACCTGCACAAAACCTTCTGTATCCCGCACGGCGGTGGTGGCCCGGGTATGGGCCCAATCGGTGTGAAGAGCCATTTAGCGCCGTTTTTACCTAACCATGCGGTCGTAAAAATCGACGGCACCGGCGCCAGCAATGGTGCAGTATCGGCAGCACCTTTTGGTAGCGCCGGCATTCTGCCAATCAGCTGGATGTATATCGCGATGATGGGTAGCGAAGGCTTAAAACAAGCCACTGAATTCGCGATCCTGAACGCGAACTACGTTGCCAAGAAACTGAACCCGCACTTCCCGGTGCTGTATGTTGGTACCCATGGCCGCGTGGCGCACGAATGTATTATCGATATTCGGCCATTAAAAGAAGCCAGCGGTATTACCGAGATGGATATCGCCAAGCGCTTAATGGACTTTGGTTACCACTCACCAACAATGAGCTTCCCGGTCGCCGGCACGCTGATGATTGAACCAACTGAATCAGAAAGCAAAGCCGAGCTGGATAAGTTTATCGAAGCGATGACGACCATCAGAGCCGAAATTGCCAAGGTAGAAGCCGGCGAGTGGACAGTGGATAACAACCCACTGGCTTACGCACCACACACCATGGCCGATATTCTGGACCCAAGCTGGGATCGCGCCTACGAGCGCACCTACGCCGCCTTCCCGGCGCAGTTTGTGGCAGAAAACAAGTTCTGGCCAACGGTTACCCGTATCGACGACGTCTACGGCGACCGCAACCTGATGTGTTCATGCCCAAGCCCGGAGGCTTACCGGTAATAAGTGTAAACGCCAGGCTAGTTACTGGCGCTTTAGCTTAGCAGCTAGATGCTAAACTGAGCAGAGGGCTGCACTGTAATACTGGCAAGAAGTGTGAAAAGCCAATTAAAAAGCGACCAGAGCTGGGTCGCTTTTTGCTTTTATGAGCCGTCATGATTAAAAGCCATTTGTAGCTAATCTTTAAAGAAACCATTTACTCGGCTTAATTGAGCAAAATTTAATGTTAAAACAGAAATTGTAACCACGGATAGCCAACTAATAGTAACACGGCAAGGTACAACAGACCGAAAATGGTGCCAAGGCGCCAATAGTCGTGTGCCGGCAAATAACCACTACCAAAATAAATCGGGCTGGGGCCTGTGCCGTAAGGGGTCAGGATGCCCATTAAGCCTAATGACGTTACCAGTAATAAGCTGAAGATCAGTAAATTCATGCCGGGTATCGCGGCACCAATAGCCAGCGTAACAGGCAGTAAAGCAGTAGTATGTGCTGTACTGCTGGCAAATAAGTAGTGCAATAGATAAAAGGCTATCACTAAGATCAGTGTAGCAGCAACGGGTGATAAATCGCCCAGCCATTGGCCACCTAAGACACCCAGCCAACGGATAAAGCCGACATCAGATAAGCCTCCGGCCAGAGTTACCAAGGTCGCAAACCACACCAGCGTATTCCAGGCGGCCTTATTGCCGGTAATATCTGACCAGTCCAACACTTTGGTATATAACATTAAACAAATCACCAGTAAGGCAGCTAACGCCGGCTCAATATATTTACCGGCAAAGATCCACAGTACCAGGGCTAAGCAAACAAAACTGACCAGTAACCACTCTTTTAGCTGCATCGGGCCAAGTTTAGCCAGCTCTGTTGCGGCCCAGCGCGGGACTTCTGCATTGCTTTTTATGGTTGGCGGGTAAAACCAATACGCCAGCAAAGGGGTTAGTAGCAGCAGTATCACCCCTACCGGTAAAAATGCTAATGCCCAGGTGGCCCAGCTAATACTAATATCTATTTGGCTTTTTACTAAGGCGGTGGCCAGTAAATTGGGGGCTAGTGCTGATAAAAACATTGAGCTGGTGACACAGGTTGCGGCAATGGCGACCCACATCAAATAAGAGCCAATCAGCCGCGCGCTTGGATCATTAGGTTTGGAGTCATACAGGGCCGGCAGGTTAGCGATAATAGGGAAGATGGTGCCGCCACTTCTGGCCGTGTTAGACGGTGTAAAAGGAGCGAGCAATAAATCGGCAAAGCTGATCGCATAGCCAAGGGTGAGGGTGTTTTTACCCATTTTCTTTACCAGCAATAAGGCTAACCTTTTACCAAACTGCGTTTTTTCGTAGCCTGCGGCAAACATAAAGGCACTAAAAATAAGCCAAACGGTAGAGTTACCAAAACCGGCAATGGCCCAGCGAAACGCTGTACCCGTACTATTAAAGTTAGTCGTGGCTAACTGCGTTGGGCTAAATAACACCCATGGCGCTGCAATAGCCACCAACACCACTGCCGATAAACCTACCACGGCGCCTGGCAGGGGCTCTAAGATTAACCCGGCTATTACTGCCACAAAAATAGCAAAAAAGCGCCAGGCATGTGGATCTAAGCCGTCAGGCACCGGTAATAACAAAATTAACATTGCCAATAACAGCGGCAGTAGTGCTTTCGACCAGGCTGGCATAAGGTTTCTCCAAAGTGTATATAAACTTAGCTTAGCAAGGAAAATGCAACTTTGAGCTGCTAAATCAACTTTGCCTGATCTATCACAAACAATTGCGGCTGCTGAAGCTTCGCTGTCAGCGTATTTCTTGGCTTTAAGTGACGTTACCGACTTAACCAGCTTACTAGGGCGTGTTGACGTTTGCTGCTTAGATTTTGTTCGCACTGGCGGCGCTTTGATCGCGAAACGAGGAGCGCAGTACGCGGTACCCGGTTTAGCTATTCTAAATAAGTGACGAGTGAAGCTACCGCGTCCTGCTCTCGCCCCTGACCTGCATCCATGCAGGCCACAAAGAGCAAAGCGCCGCCAGCGCGAACCCTTCGGGCAGCGTTTGGCTGGCGTTTCTACTGCGTTATCGCTTGTTCATGTAGAATAACTACACATCACAAGCTCTGCCTTGTATAAACACCAGCCAAACGGCTGCAAAAACAAGCAGCAAACGTCAACACGCCCTAAACTGCCGCTCTTTTTCACGCCGCTGCTGCAAAGAGGCCGCATTACGTGCTTGTTCGGCATTAAGTTTCTGGTAGTTGGCGAGCCGTCTGGCGTCTAACTCTCCCCGCGCTATAGCTTGTGGTCCTTGCTGCGTCATCAGCTGATAGCCACTACGGTGATGCGCTGTGACGCGGGCGATAAGCGCCTGTTCAAATTCTGCCAGCGACAGTTGTTGTATAAAAAAGGCTTGCCAGCCCAGTTGTGGTAAAGTTAAGGCTAAGTTCATTGCATTTCCTTCTGCGCACAGTTAAGCACTGCACGCCCAGTAAAAATGGTAAGGAACTCTGGAAAAGTTAAGGTAACCCGAATGGGCTTTCAGAGATCCCGGTCAGCAAACACCGGGCTAAGGCAGGTGAAATTAAAAAGCGAAAAGTTTAACTTACGCCGCAGCCGTCGCCGGGTGGGTAATTACTGCAATCATCAAACTCTCCTTCTTAATTTAGAACACGGTGAAATTATAGCAGCAGTAAATTGAAATCGCTATTTGATGGTGGGTGTTTTGTAAGCTGTTTTATCAAGCTTATTGCTGAATAATATTCGATCTGGAAGAAAGATTCTGATCCTATTGCTGTAACGGCTTGAGAGTTGAGCGATTTTGACCCCCAAAATTGACGTGTTCTGTCCTTGCGGTTGTGTAGATGTTCCCTAGTATAGGAGCAACGACAAGGTAAGGAATATGTTATGAAACTACAACAACAAAAATATCGCCTTAAGCTGTGCCAACCCGCAATACTCCCTTTGGCTGTTTTGACTGCGCTGACGGCATCTCCGATATTAGCTGACGAAACAGACGCTGAAAAGGAGAAAGCCAGAGTAATTGAAGTTATTGAAGTAACAGCTACGCGGCAAACCGAGAATCTGCAAAGAGTTCCGATAGCGGTTACCGCACTATCTGGTGCAGAGTTAGAGCAATATCAAATTCAAAATCTGGGGCAACTGGAAGCATTAGTGCCAAATTTGAATTTACATGTTGGTGATGCAGCTAATGCGGTTGTTTACATCCGGGGCGTTGGGCAGTTGGATTCTATTTCATTTAATGACCCCGGAGTGGGGATTTACCTGGATGATGTGTATTTAGGACGGGTGCAGGGCGCGTTTTTGGATGTGGTTGATCCACAGCAAATAGAGGTATTGCGTGGGCCGCAAGGTACACTTTATGGCCGTAACACTATTGGTGGAGCAGTAAAATTTACCAGTGCCCGCCCATCAGAGACTACTGAGGGGTACGTAAGTGTGTTGGCAGGCAATTATCAGCAGCGTGGTGTTAAAGCCAGCTTAACCGGGCCACTAATTGACGAGCAGCTTGCCGGACGCTTCGCTATTGCCAAAAGCAGCCGCGACGGTTTTAGCTTTAACCAATACACTGGGAAGAACGATTACGATAAGGACTCCTTAACTTGGCGCGGCAGTTTACTGTTTACTCCGGTATCAGAGTTTACTGCGTATTTAGTGCTAGATGGTTCAAATCAGAATCCTGATTACTCAAGAACGCCACACCGAGAAACGCCGATCTACTCCTTGCCTAGCGGGGATTTTTTGCCAGTAGGGGAGGACCCTTTTGTCGTCAACGCAAATTTTAACGACCGCGAAGAATTACGCACCAAAGGTGTTGCACTAACGCTAGACTATCAATTGCAGCAATCTACCCTGAAGTCGATAACGGCTTATAGGGAGATGAACTATCGTACTCACCTTGATTTAGACGGTACGCCAGATGCCAGCTTTGGTATTTACAGTTACGAAGATCAGGATCAGCTGAGTCAGGAGTTGCAGTGGTTATACCGAAGTGAATCTCTGTCATTGGTTTCGGGATTATTTTATTTTAGGGAAAATTCCTGGAGTCTTGGTGGTGCCATTGCTCCAGACTTCTTTGTACCTTTAGGGAATGGTGTATTCTTCCCATTTCCAGTGATCAGTGCCGGGTTACGTGACCAAACCAATACCAGCTACGCCGTATACAGCAATATGAGTTGGCAATTAAGCGAGCCGCTCAGTATCACTCTGGGAGCCCGTTGGACCAGTGAAAAGAAGCAAGTATCTAATAGAGGAGAGGAGTTTGCTGGCACGGGTATTGATACCCCCCAGGGCATGCAGGCGGTATTCGGTACTGGTATCGGTCATAGTTTAACCGGGTATGACGCAAGTCAGCGTTGGAATGATTTCTCACCACGAGCTGTGCTGAACTATCAGTATTCTAGCCAAACCATGCTCTACAGTAGTGTGAGTAAAGGGTTCAAAAGCGGCGGTTTTAATGGTCGGTTAACTTCGTTCGCACAACCTTACGATCCTGAAACGCTTTGGAGCTATGAAGCCGGAGCAAAATCTTTATTGCTTAACCAGCAATTACGTTTGAACACGGCATTCTTTTACAACGATTATAAAAACTTTCAACTTAGCCGTTTTTCTATCGATCCTGATACTGGTGCCTTTCTTTCACTTTTCGAAAATGCAGGTAAAGCAACAACTTATGGTGCAGAGCTTGAGCTGCAGGCGTTACTAACCGACAGCCTGACACTGAACATGAATCTGGGCTATTTAAACGGTGGTTACGATAAATTGATAGGTGATTTCGAGCAGGAAGTCAGCGATGAGCGCGAGTTAGTAAATGCGCCGCGTTGGAATGGTCGCCTTGGGTTGGATTACTGGTTTGATCTGGGCAGTCGGGGCACTTTGTCAGTGAATGCTGGTGGGAGTTTTAAAAGTAAAACTTATCTGACAGTTAGCAGCAGCGATTTGTTGGCGCAGCCAGGGTTCACCCTTTACGACCTTTATGTCAATTGGCAGAGCCAAGACGAGCGGTGGCAGCTTAACTTATTTGGTAAAAACCTGACCGACAAACGCTATCGCCAACATGGTTTTGATTTGAGCGCCTCGCCTGGTGTGCAGCTTGGCTATTACGGCGATCCCCGTACCTATGGCCTACAACTTACTTACAGGTATTTCTAATGACTATAGATTTAGCAACCAAAGCGTTATTAACGCAATTTAATCAGCAGTCTGCCACCATGCAACCACATAAACCCACTATCGAGGAGTCACGGATAGGGGCGAGGGCGATGTTTTTGTCGCTGGCCGGTGACAATGAGCCGGGTTGTCAGGTTGAAGCCTTGCGACTGCCTGCGGGCACACATGATATTCCGGCACGTTTGTATCATCCGCAACAACTGCTGGTACCTGATGCCATAGTGCTCTTCATCCATGGCGGGGGCTGGAGCCTTGGCGATCTTGATTGTTATGATGGGCTGGTGCGTTCTTTATGTCAGCAAAGTGGTGTGCGTTTTTTAAGTGTTGAATATCGGCTGGCGCCTGAACATCCATATCCTGCAGGGTTAGATGATGTGAGTACCGCTCTGAGCTGGCTGCATCAGAATGCTGCTGCATTATCCATTACGACTGACAAAGTTTCTTTAATGGGCGACAGTGCTGGTGGAAATCTGGCGATAGCATTAAGTGTACGTGCTGCCCGGATGTTGAAGTTGCCAGTGGCCGCACAATACCTGATTTATCCGGTGCTGGATGTGCATCAACCACATGATGTTTATCCATCCCGAATGCAGTTTGGTAACGGTGATTATCTTCTTGCGCGCTCTGCCATTGATGATACGCGCAATTGGTATTTAACGGCGGATGAAACCAGCGACAACTCGGAAGTGTCACCGTTATTGTTGTCTCATCTCGATGACCTGCCGCCTACCAGCATATTGCTTGCCGACTTTGACCCACTTTTCGATGAGGGATACATACTGGCCGAACGTCTAAAGTCGGTAGGATTATTGCGGCGTTTAGCTCGCTTCCCCAGTATTCACGCATTTTTTTCGTTTGGTATATTGCCGATTTCACAGCAAGCCAGAAGCCAGTTGGCGCGACAAATTCGTGAAGATCTTTTAACGTGAAAATGCAGCACTGCAGTATCGTGCAACCGGAGGTCAAAATGTGTTTCATTAACAAACTGATAAGCTTTGTACTTTGTTCGATACTGATGTGTAGTGTTTCTAGCAGTTATGTTGCTGCGAATCCAGTACATGAAGCTTCATTTACTACTGGCATTTCGAATGGTTGGAACCGGGTAGAGCGCTGGCGGGATACCAGTGGAAACCTCTCTGCAGAGGACTTTCCAACAGATGGTAGAGGTGATCAAACCGGACAACGCGCCACGTTTTTCGGTACGTCTAAACCAAGCTCTGCGCGTTTTCTTCTTTATCACGCACCGGGCTGGAGCAGCAATACTAAGTCCGTCCCGGTGTTGTTGGTTCATGGTGCAAATCAGGACGCTGATATCGCCTGGGCTAACCCGAATGATGCCGGCGGTTATGGCTGTGGCCAGCAAACTTGTCCAAGCACTGGTTTGATGCAGTCGTTGGCAGCAGACAATTTTAAAGTGTTTGCATTATCTTTAGCTCATAAAAATGGTGATGGTTATTTCTGGGCCGAGCAAATTGCCAATGCGATAACAGTGATAAAGACAAAAACGGGTGCAAGCAAAGTGGATGTTATCACCTGGTCAAAAAGTGCATTTAATGCCCGAATGTATATCTCTTCTGTTACTCGCCCCTGGGGTACTCGTTATCGTGGGGATGTAAGACGCTTAATTATGCTTGGTGCGCCAAATAACGGTATTGACTGGTCGTTTCGTCATGGTTGGACGCATACCTTTGCGGTTTATCCCGGGTGCGGTGGTGTTATAAATGGTCCCACTGCACATACCAGCATCATGTGTTACGGTGTTTGGAATACTGGCCCGCAGTGGAGTTATGCATCAAGCTTTTTCCCGGGATCTGTGCAAATGTTGAAACGTTGGGACGCGACTTATCCGCTACCTAGTTATGAGCAAGACTGGTACACCACCTATTATGGTGGGCAGGGCTTTTATAGTGGTGGGCAGGGTATTCAAGCCTTTATGCATTTATCTTTGGTGGATCAGCTCAGGGCTGCCGGTACACCTGCCGATGTCAGAGTACATAATCTTTGTGGTGACAGAGCGAATATCGCACTGATTCATAACGAGCATACCGGGCCATCGGATGGTGTTGTTTTTGTCGCGAGCTGTAATGACAGTACTGGCATCAGTAATCACGGCGGTTCAGCGGTGTTATATTTGAACCATTTAGCTTTAGGTTGGCAGAGTTCAGGGATGACGCAAATCAGAAATTGGTTAAACGCTATCTGACCGCAACGTATATTTAACCCAAACTGTACTTTCGTACTGTTGCCAGCTGTTCTGCGCTGTGCTTTATTCATGTAATAATTCAGCACGTGCAGAGACGTTATGGCAACAGTTAACCAACGTTGCGGTGTTAGTAGGCAGATATTAGCCGAAATGATGGCCTCGCAGGGGATTTCTCTTGATACGCTAACTGCAATTAATGCAGGCGAAGAGACGGAAGATCCGGCGAACTTGCTCAGACTGCTCGAGAGATTTGCCATCGAGGTTCAGGATGAATCGCTGCATTTATCGGCCAGACCTTTGATGCCGGGTACCAATGACTATGTACTCTCAAGCCTGAGTCACTGCCGTACAATTGAAGGGGCATGTCGGCAACTGGCTAACGCCTATAACTTTATTCATGGAGGAAATTACAATCAGGTTGAAAAAACCACAGATGCCCTCGTCTATCGAATTGATGACCGAACCTTCCCGTATGCGGCTGAGGCAGGGCAATATGTAATGTTCAACCTGGATATGGTGTTGATCTTTATTCATGCTATCGTCACCACCCTCTCTGGAGCTCCTGTCGCGCTGTTAAAAATAAAAAGTCGTAACACAGAGGCCGGGCAGTCGCCTTTGAGCACAGCCTTTCCGGAAACAGCAATCAGCTACAAAATGGGTTGTTTTGAGCTGCATTATCCTCTGACGCAGGCGGAGCTTGAAATAACACAATCATGCAATAACACGCTGAATACTGCGATGGTTTATAGTGAACTACAGCGGTTGGGAACGGTACCATCAACTGATGCCTGTCAGAGCTTTCTGGTCAGAGTTAGAGGCGCATTAGAGGCAGGCTTGAGAGACCAGCAAAGTGTTGCCAGGAGCCTCGGATGCAGTGTCGCGACGCTAAGACGCAGACTCTCCGCTTATCGCACCAGCTTTCGTCAATCCAGAGAGTTGGTACTTAACCAAGAAGCGAAACTGTTATTGACCCAACACCTGTCATTAGAAGAGATCGCAAGCAAACTGGATTTCTCTGACGTCAGAAGTTTTAAACGCGCTTTTCGAAACTGGAACGGAGTCAGTCCAAAGCAGTATTCGCTGATGAAGTTTCGCCAGCATCACCGGATTTCGGAAGGTAAATAAGTTTGATTAATAACAGTAATATTTCAGAGCAAAGTAGTCTCGATTGTTAGATGTTCTTTGATGTATGTGAATGCGACTCTGGTTATGCAAGTAAACCAAAGTCGTGGAACTTTGTGTTGTGCCGAAATACCCCTACACCGCTGCTATTTTCTCTGCCGCCTCTGGCTGCGGCATTGGCCGGCTCACAAACCAGCGACCCAGCTGCCACAGTAAATACATGGATAACAGCGGAAATAGCAAGGTTTTCAGGCTGTATACCACGATAAGCTGGATCAGCTTTTCTACCATATTGTCGGAGAAGCCGCGCATCGCGCCCAGCATATCAGTGGCTTTAGCGGCCATTTGCCGCAGCCAGCTAACTGAGCCATCTTCTGTATTACTAATTGGCTGATCAATTTGCTGCAAAGCAGCCGTTTCGCGGTTAAGTGCCGCTTCGGCGGCTTCGCGTTGTGGCGTAAGTACCCAATCCGACAGTTCGGCCACACCATAGGCCGCCAGTGGAATGCCAATGCGGATAATCAGCAACAGCGCCACAAAAAGCCGCAGCAGATAGCGGCAACTGTTGCGCCAGCTGGCGGGCCCGCATAACAGTAATGCTGCCGAGGCCAGGATGCCGCTACCAAAAAGCGGCAAGGCGGCCAGCTGACCAAAGTGCAGTAAAAAGAGCTGTAACCCAACCGAGGTCATCGCAATTACCATCACATCCGAGTAGCGCACTGCCATATCCTGCAGCGGCTTTAACAGCTGGCCCGGTTTTACGCTGGCAACACCAACGCCAACTTCGGCTTCGGAAACAAAAGCGATACCGCGGTCAATCAACCGCGCCGTGGCAAAGGAGGCACTGCTTAGCAGTAAACTGTGTTGTAAAGCCTGTTCGGCTTTTTGATCCAGTGGCGCCAGTGCCGGATTTACTAACCGCTGTTGCAGCACACCGCTATAGATCCCGGCAGCTAACGTAAACAGGCAGAGCAGTAGCAGCGCTAGCCGCTGCCAGGTACTGAGTTTGCTGAAAAAACGCATGCTGTTCTCCGCTAAATACACTTTGGCTCAGTATTCACGATATCAGGGCTGAGATAAAGCCGTTGGCGCTACAGTAGCTTAAGTTCGCTGAGAGAGATTAACGGCAGACGGCAAATCTGCCGTGCTGCAGAGCCTTGCCAGGATTTCGATGCGGGCATCGTTAACCTAAAAAAGCGTAATATTTCATTAAAAAAACATGGCTGCTTATTTTGTTTTACAGCTTTTCCCGGTTGTAGTAAGGTCTGGCCGATTAGCGTTAATGGCAGTTAACGCTGTGGATTGGGAACTTTTATAACTAAGGAGCTGTGATGACTATGTTACGGACACTTTCCCGTCTGCCTTCACCAAAATTCGATCAACAGTTGGCCACCGGTGACACTCACCTTGATCAGTATTTACAGGCACTGGACGCTGAGTTGGTGGGAGCCAAAATGGTGCGTAACCATACTTTGGCTGCAGTTCGGGAGCAGTTGGTTGCACAAAAAGCGAGCTTAATTGCAGATGGCAAGGAGGCAACAACTGCCAGTTTGGCCGCAGTAGAGCAGCTCGGCCCGGCAGCAGTACGAGGTCAAGCTCAGCGTCAGGAGCGTCGTGCTTTTTACGTTAATATGATGCTGAGCACCGGGCTGCCGTATGCGGTATTTATGACGCTTTTTAACCTGAGCTCGGAGACAGCGCAGGAAAGCTCATGGTCCGGATATATATCGATGTTTATGTTTTATTTTTTGTTTTTCGGCAATGTTATGGCTGCTTATTTAACCTTTGGTCAGGCACCGGCAAAAACAACACAACGTGTCGAGTCCCTTAAGCCGGGTGAGACATTAGAGGTTTTCTCGCCGCCCGCCAGTAAAGCTGCCGCCGCAATTTTGATGCTATTGATGCTGTTTGTCGGTAGTGCCGCTTTGCTTGGGATATTTGATATAGGCTTTATGGCGAATACCCATCTTGCTGCCAATCTGTTTATGGTTTACATCGCCGGTGCCGGGATCCTCGGCGCAACCATAGTAAACAACCGGCTGTTGTTACAAGGTGATACCTTAATCAAGCAAAGCTTATTCTCCAGGCAGGTAATTCCGCTTACGCGGTTAGTGGCCGTTGAGCCAGCCCCTGGCTGGCAAGCCTGGTTTCGGATTGGTTTTGGCCAGCGTTATATTTTGCATTTTAGCGATGCCGGCGGCGGCAGTATTAAATCCTCGCTGATATTAAATCATGAAATGTACAATAGTGAGCAGTTACTGACCTTGTTACAGCAGAAAGTTAAACAAGTGAGCTGATTATTTTTGTTGGGTAAGCTGATGTTGGGAGTTTTTAAGGGAGGGGTATTTTGGCAGGAATCGATTTTAGTCGTTACAGCGTAGAAGAGCTGCGCCAGGCACAGGAAAGTATCGACGCTGCACAATATCCGGAAAATTATGCCCGCTTAATGGCTGAACTGGCTAAACCGGAGCGGCAGCAACAAGAGCAGGCAGAGTTGGGCGCACAGGAAATAAAGAGTCATGATGCGAAAAAGGTATTAGGCCGAACTTTTTTGGCGATAACTGGTATCGGTTTGTTTTTTATGGCTTTTATTTTTTATAGTGACGGAGTGATTAAAGGTAAGCATGGCAGCGTTATCGTAAGGCTGGCGGATAATCCGGAGGGATTTTATTTTGGCCTTGTTGTTATTGGCATTGGTGGTCTCTGTACCTTGTATACAGGGCTTACCGGTAAAGGTTTAAAAAAAGAATATCAATAACCACATAAGATAAGCTTGTAACCAAGCCAACTTACAGCCTTGCATTAGCGTGTCCGGTTTAGTAAAGCAGCGCAGGTGCTGTGCTACGGGGTATGGTCCAACGCAGTGGCAAGCTGCTGATAAAGTTGTCGGTGACCCGGCCCAAGCTGCTCTGGGATAACTTGTTGCAGGTAAGCTCGGGCCTGTGCGGGTTGTTGCAGTTGCAGGCTGATTTCGGATAAGCGCAGCAAATGGATCTGATGTTGCACGCGGTGTTCTGCGGCAGCGGTAAACTGCAGCGAGTCCTGATACAGCTGCAGCGCTTCCTGCAACTGACCTAATAGCTGCCTGGTGCGCGCTAAATTACCCATAGCAACAATAATCTTATTATGATGACCAAGCGCACTGGCGGCGGTTAAGGCTTCACTACGGTAGGCCGCGGCGGCTGCCAGATCGCCACGCTGGTGGGCGACTAATGCCAGATTGGAATTAAGCTCAAAGCTAAACTGGGGATCCTTACTTTTTTGATATCGCGACTGTGCCACCTGCAGCAGTTGCCCGGCCTGTTCAAGCTCACCCAATGAATAGTGTAAATTTGCCAGCTCGACCAGTCGCAGCGGGTCACCAAAGGCATGGTAAACCTCTTCCAGCATCGCGAGAGCCAGCTTGGCATAGTGTTTTGCCTCGTCACGCCGTTCGAAATAAAACAGGGTTTTCGCGTAATAAAAGTACAGTTGTACCTTCAACACCTCGGGTAGATTGGGCTGTTGTAATAGCTGTTCGGCTTCGGTGTTTAATTGCCGGAACTGATGTTTATCAAACAGGTAGTTAAGCTGATAAGCTTTGATCCGATACCAGGCAGAGCTATAAGGCGTTAATGCCGTTAGTTGTTGCTGCAGATAGTCGCCACAGTTTTGCGCTGCCACAGGCGCGCAGAATTGCGCATGGTCGCTTAGATTTTCTGAAGCGTTAACCGAAAAGGTCAGGCATACCACAACAAAGAGAGCATGGCGCATATAAAACCTACTGCAGGATAGATGTCCAAGGTAGTGAGTTATCACTATGCCCGCCGCTCTTCAGACCGTCAATGCTCGTCAGCAATTAACCGGCGTTAAGACGTGAACGAAAGAATAGGGCAGTTATCTTGGACACTTAAAGGTATAATAACGGTTTATTCGCGCGCGCAAGCTGTTGCGTAGTAGCCACCCCCTAGGATTTGTGATGAAAAAGACCTTTGCCTTAACCCACCCCAAGCTGCAACCAGCGCGTTTAGTTGACGCCATTAAACACGAAATTCGCAAATATCTGGCGCGTGAGCGGCGCAAAGCGGTACCTGCAGATAAAGATTATTGGACCTTTGATTGTCGCTTTGGCGCCTCAGAAGCGGAAGCAAAGCCGATGTTCACCTCAGAAATCAACCAACATATCGATGCCGCGGCTGCGCAGCAGTGGCCACAGTTTTATATCGAAATTCTGGCCCGTGCCTGTAATCACAAGCCACGCCTGGATAGCGATACCGAATAAGCTTCACTTATAAGCTGCAGCCAGGCTGCAGAGGAATTCTTATGCAATTTTCAGCTTTAAATTTGGCACCAGACTTACTGCGTGGCTTAACAGCATGTGGTTTTAGTGAGCTTACGCCAGTGCAGGCGCAGGCGATAGTGCCGGCGCGGCGCGGCAAAGATTTACAGGTTACTGCGCAAACCGGTACCGGTAAAACCGCGGCCTTTGCTATTCCATTATTACAACGCTTGGTGGATACGCCGCAAGCTGTGGTTGAGCGGCGGCCCCGGGCGTTAATTTTAACGCCAACCCGGGAGCTTGCCGAGCAAATTGCCAATGCGATTAGCACCTATGCCCAATTTTTGCCACTTAGCGTCACTGCGATTTATGGCGGCGTTAAAATGGGCGGGCAGGCCAGTAAATTACAGACCGGCGTTGATATCGTGGTTAGTACGCCGGGCCGCTTAATTGAGCACATGGCGCTGGGTAACGTGATCTTAAGTGACGTTGCTTTTGTGGTGCTGGATGAGGCTGATCGTATGCTTGATATGGGCTTTAGTACTGATGTGCTGAAGTTAGTGGAGATGACCGCGGCCAGCCGGCAAACACTGCTGTTTTCTGCGACCACGTCGCCGGCAGTGAATGAACTGTCTCACAAGATTTTGAAAAATCATCAGCAAATCCGGGTAGCGAAAACCAACAGCACTGCCGACACGGTGGAGCATGTGGTGTATCCGGTAGAAGAAAGTCGCAAAATCGAGTTATTTGAACAACTGTTAGCTGAGCACAACTGGTTTCAGGTGCTGGTTTTTACCAGTACTAAAGAGCAGGCCGATCGGTTACTCGCCGATCTGCAAAAAGCTAAAGTCAATGCTGCGGTTTGTCATGCCGATAAAAGCCAGGGCAGTCGTCGCCGCGCACTGGCCGATTTTAAATCAGCCAAACTGCAGGTACTGATTGCTACTGAAGTTGCCGCCCGGGGTCTGGATATCCAGGGGCTGGATTATGTGGTGAACTTTAACTTGCCGTATTTACCGGAAGACTATGTCCACCGCATTGGTCGTACCGGCCGCGCTGGCGCCAAGGGGCAGGCGATCTCCTTTGTCAGCCGTGAAGAAGAGCAGAGCCTGGAGCGCATTCAAAAGCTGATTGGTAGTACTATTGCGCGGGTGGTGAAACCCGGCTTTGAAGTCAGCAACCGCGGCAGCTTGTTAAAAAGCATTTCGCGTAAAGTGCTTGGCACCCGCGCCAATAAAGCCAGCGCGACCCAGATTGATGTTGCCACCCCGAAAGCAAAAGCAAAAAAGCCAGCCGGCAGCGCAGCGGTAAAATCTGGTAAAGCCCGCCGCAGCTAAGCTCAATACATTCACAGCACGCAGCGCAAACCGTTATCGTGAATGGCGGTTCTGCGCTGGCGCACCGTGCTACTTTAGTCGATAGCTTAAAGCTGTCGCACTTACAGCAGAATGCCGTTATTACAAGCAGTTACACTCAATAGTGCGACCTGGTCAGTGTGCGGGGAATGGCATAAAAATCACGATGAATAACGCTTAGCGCTTTACTTCCTACCGCTAAGGGTTAGAATACGCGCGCTGTTCTGAGCAAAGACTACACCGCTCTGGTTATATAAGGTAATTGCAATGCATCCGATGTTAAACATCGCGGTCCGCGCTGCCCGTTTCACCGGTAACGTCATCATTTTCGTCGGTATTATGCTGGCCGGAATCCTCTGTCTGGTTTCGCAACGCCGTGTCTGTAAAACGTCCGTCCTTATGTTATCTGCCAAGCTCTTGCCTCAGTCTCAACCTCTTTATTTGCTGCGCTGTTTTATCACCCGCGTCCGCCATCTTAGGGTGTATTACCACCATGCCGGACGCCCTGATAACAGCCGGCACGCCAGGGTCGGCCCAACGTATTCCTGCCTCCCTGCCAACCGCTTTTCGTTTACTACCGCTGTTTTGTCGCTGTTATCTGTTGCCCTGAGCAAGCAAGCCTGTGCTGCCACAGGGATGCAGGGCGCTTATGGTCACTCAGGCTAAAAGACAAAACACAGTTCAGTTAACGGCAAGGTTCACTCACTTTTAATTTAAACCGTGCAATATCTAGCGGAGAGCTTTGGCAATGGTACTGACTCTGACATCCACACTGGCACTATTTGTATTAATAGCGCTGTCGACCGTGGTTTTTTTCGCAGCTAAACGTTTTAAAATGCCTTATACCGTGTTGCTGGTGCTGGTTGGCCTGCTGCTGGTGCCGATTGTCAGCTTGCCCTATGTCAGTACGGTTTTCGGCTTTATCAGCGAGATGGCGCTGACCCCGGAGTTACTGTTCTTTATCTTCCTGCCGGTGCTGATTTTTGAATCCGGCTTTAATATGAACTTCCGCAAGATGGTCGATAACGCCTGGGCCATTTCGTTACTGGCGGTGGTGGGTCTCTGTATCTCGTCAGTGATGATCGGTACCTTGCTCTACTACCTGTTACCGCTGATTGGGATTGAAGTACCCTTTATTCTGACGCTGATGTTCGGTGCCATTATCTCTGCCACCGATCCGGTCGCGGTGCTGTCGATGTTTAAAGAATTTGGTGTGCCTCGCCGCTTAGGAATGATTTTTGAAGGTGAAAGTTTGTTTAACGATGGTACCGCCGTCGCCTTATTTTTCGTGTTCTTTGCCATAGCTACCGATGGTTTTAATGGCAGCGCTACGGTACTGCACGGTATCAGCGAGTTTGTCATTATGCTGACCTCGGGTGTGGTGATTGGCCTGGTGTTGGCAGGACTGTTTTCCAAAGCACTGCACTTTACAAAAAGCAATGAATTTGTAACTGTCACCTTGTTAGTGATCTCGGCCCACCTGGTGTTTATCCTGACCGAGTTGATTAACAGCCTGGGCTATTTCCATGTGTCGTCGATTATTGCGACGACTGTTGCCTCCTTATTCCTTGGTAATTACTCGCGTAATATCCTGGCGCCGAAGGTCGATGAGTACCTGAGTAAGCTGATTGAGAACATGGCTTTTATCGTTAACTCGCTGGTGTTCCTGATGGCGGGCTTATTGTTCGCCAGCCTGGGCGTTAATTTTGCTGAGCTGTGGTTACCAATCTTGCTGACAGTGGTTGTGGTGGCCGTAACCCGGATCGTCGCGGTTTATGCGGTGATGGTGCCACTTAACTGGAGTAAGGTAGAAGAAACTATTCCCGCATCGTGGAATAAGTTATTGGCCTGGGCCAGTTTGCGCGGTGCCTTGTCGATTATTATCGTGTTGATTATCCCGGAAGACTTTACGCTGGAAGGCTGGAGCCTGCCATATTCGCCACGCGATTTCCTGCTGGCACTGACCATCGGCTGTATTCTGGCGACCCTGTTTATTAAAGCGCCGATGATTGGCCCTATGATGCGCCGCTACAAAATCAATGCCGCCGAGCCACTGGGAACCGCACATCGTGCCGATCTGGGTATTTACTATCTGCTGATGGAGCGGTCGCGCTTACAGGAACACCGCGCGAAAGGCTTTTTCAGTGAAGAAAAATACCAGTTTTTATTGGCGCAGGTAGAGAAAAAGCTCGGCGAAGCCAAAGCAGAACGTGAGGCCCTGATGCAGCGTTATGGCCGGACCATCTTTGTGCAGTCGCTACATCTGGCGATGGTCAATATCGAATTTACCATCCTGAAACGCTTGTATATTAATGATGAAGTCAGTTTACGGCCTTATCGCAAAATCTATAGCAAGTTGTTCTTACAGAAAGAAAAAATTGAGTATGCCCAGCATAGCCATATCGATCCGGAAGCCTTTAAAGAGCGAAAGGATATCTTTGAATGGCTGGCCAATATGATGCACACCTTGTTCAGTCGCAAGGTCAGCGAGCAGAAGTTACTGGAAGAAAAATTGGAGTATTATCGCAGTCAGATGATTATTGCCCGTAAAGCACTGATTATTATTGGCCTGATGCAGGATAATTTTGACGAGCCGGTATTCCAGGCGGATATTTATGCCGAAGTCACCGAGTTGTACCGGCAATATCAGGAGCGCAATGCCAGTAAACAAGCGGCATTAACGGCACAGCATCCGCAGGTCTTGTCAGCACATCTGGAGCAACTGGCGAACCGTTCGTTGGCGCAATCCGGTCAGCGGGCACTGAACTATTTACATGAGAACGGTCTGGTAACGGAAGCGGCCGAAGAAGATATCCGCCACCGGTTTGATACCAGTAATCATAGTGCCTAGCGCGGTGTTTTCGCAGCGCAGCCGCATTTAACAGGCCAGCCTGTTAAATGCGGGTCAAACGGGTAGCAACAGGCGCGGGGTAATCAGCCGCGCCTTGTTTTTACATAGCGATCAGCAGACAGCAGAGGAGTCGTCTTTGTCTGAATTAACCAAGTCAATTGCTGCTGCCGGCACGCCAGCATCCGCCAGCTTTTCCCCCACAGTGTTAGTCTTGCCGGTGGTTGGCGCGGTCAGTTTTGTGCATCTGCTGAATGATATTATTCAGGCCATCTTGCCTGCGATCTATCCGATGTTAAAACTGGATTATGCGCTGAGCTTTACCCAGATTGGCTTAATTACGCTGATTTTTCAGCTTACCGCATCGTTATTGCAACCGGCGGTCGGCCTGTACACCGATAAGCATCCCAAACCCTTGTTACTGCCACTTGGTATGGTGTTTACGCTGCTTGGTCTGGTGTTACTCAGCCTGGGGCAAAGTTTTGCCATGTTGTTGCTGGCTTCAGCACTGATCGGGTTAGGCTCGTCAACTTTTCATCCGGAAGCGTCGCGGGTAGCCCGAATGGCGTCGGGTGGTCGTTATGGCTTTGCGCAGGGGTTATTTCAGGTCGGCGGTAATGCCGGCTCGGCCCTGGGGCCATTGTTAGCGGCTCTGATTATTATTCCGCGGGGCCAGGGGAGTATTGGCTGGTTTTGCCTGTTAGCAATAGTTGGCATTATGGTGCTGTTGCGCGTCAGTCGCTGGGTGGTTAGCAGTAACGCCCGTCTGCAATTGCGTAGCGCGGCAAAAAATGGCAATGGCTTAACAGTGCAGCAAACCCGGCAGGCGCTGCTGGTACTGGCGCTGCTGGTGTTTTCCAAATACGTCTATATGACCTGCCTCAGCAACTTTTACACCTTTTATCTGATTGAAAACTTTGCAGTATCCGTTGCAGATTCCCAGCTGTTTTTATTTTTATTTCTGGCTGCAGTGGCAGTGGGTACAGTGGCAGGTGGGCCTATCGGCGACAGGATAGGGCGTAAGCCGGTGATCTGGGTGTCTATTGTTGGTGCGGCGCCGTTGGCGTTGCTACTACCCTATGTCAATTTAGCCGGGGCTGCCGTGCTGACCGTGTTGATTGGGCTGATTATGTCCTCAGCCTTTTCGGCGATTATCGTCTTTGCCCAGGAGTTGATGCCAGCCAAAATCGGTATGATTTCCGGTGTATTCTACGGCATGATGTTTGGCATCAGTGGCATCGCCGCCGCCTTGCTCGGCATGCTGGCCGATGTCACCAGTATCAGCACCATCTTTAAGCTTTGTGCCTGGTTTCCGCTACTGGGGATGCTGGCGTTTTGGTTACCCAGGATCCCGCGACCACAAACCTAGCACGCATAATCAGCTTTTGGTTAATCCCAGTGCTGAGCGGATAGAGTTAGCAAACTCGGTAAAGCGTTCCTGTAAGGTGCGTTTTACACTGATACTGACCGAGCCCAGTACCGAGATACCCTCAACCCGGATAAAGTGCGTTTTGGCTTGCCCCGGGCCGCCGCTGCTGACGTTATTACTGCTGGAAGAGGCGATATTGTTCACATCGCTAATTACTGCAACGTGTTCAGGTACCTTGATCGTGACGCTGCCCAGCCAGTTTTGCACTTTTATTGTTAGCTGCGTATGGTCAAACTGCGCTTCAGAAAAATCCAGCTCAACCGAGGAGAGCGCATTAATGATGGTCAGATGTTGTGGTACCCGCCATGGGCCACTGCGTTCATCACTGCTTAATACCGAAACCAGGCGATCACAGTCAGTCGGCGCGCTTTGCTGGTGCGCCTGATTATGGCGACCCGGCGAGTTAAAATTTTGCGCCCACATGGCGCGATATTTGGCATCGGGTAATAAAGTGAGGTCAGCAACCTGTTCGGCCAGCAGCAGGTGATCATCAGAATTGGTGGCAATATCCAGCCGCCGTTCAAAGGCTTGCTCGGAAATGACACCATGGCTGTAGTTCATAATCAGTTGGTCAATCACCTCTTCCCTGATTTGAGCAACAGGCCGGTCTTGCAGTTTTACGCCTGTGGTATCAATTGCCATCTCGCTATCCTTTTGCTGGTTGCTGCCGGAGCCGGCACACAGTACTGATCGAATAACTATCAGCATGGCCCAATTTTAACCGTTCGAACAGGAGAAAATTGTAAGCGATTTTAACAGCCAGAAAACATCAGCCTTCTGGCTGTGGTCTACTGCCGGGTAGTTCGCGCCTGTCAGGTAAGCTTTAGCGCCAGCGTTGCAACATGCCGCTCCTGAAAGCGCGCCATATTCAGCTCTTTTGGCGAGGGCGCGCGTTTCCCATCTGCCCCGGCTATACAGGCAGCACCCAGTGGTGAGCCCCCTTTAAGCTCTGAAATATCGGCCAACTCCGGACAGCTGTAAGGCAAGCCAACGATAATCATGCCATGGTGCAATAGCGTGGTATGAAAGGACTGCACTGTGGTTTCGTTGCCACCACCGGTGCCGGTAGAGGTAAAAACGCTGCCAATTTTGCCAATCAGTTTGCCTTGTGCCCAAAGCCCACCGGTTTGATCAAGGAAATTGCGCATTTGCGAGGCCATATTGCCAAAGCGGGTTGGGGTGCCGAAGATGATCGCATCGTAATCGGCCAGCTCAGCAGGCTTAGCTATTGCGGCTGCCTGATCCAGCTTCACACCGGCTGATTTCGCCACTTCAGGGGGCATCAGTTCCGCCACCCGTTTAATATCCACCTGCACGCCACTAACTTGTCGGGCGCCTTCGGCAACCGCATTCGCCATGGTCTCGACATGGCCGTATGATGAGTAGTACAGCACCAGTAGTTTTTTCATAAGGTCCTCATAAGTATTAATGGCATCAAGCAGTTTAAGGTTCTGCCACAGGCCGCTGTTATCACGCCTTTGGCGACCGGAGCAGTGCCGGCGACAGTCTGGGCAGGTACGCTGACAGCAATAAGCTTAGCTGCAATAGCCGCCGCTTGTCTTATGACTCCGCCAGTTGTTTGGCATGCAACACGGCATTTTTAATGGTCTCTTGCCAAAAACTGTCGGGCTGCGCTGCTGACTTACCCGGTTTCAGCGTCCAATTCAGGGTGTAATCAAGATAAACGCCGTCGTCTTCTTCAAAGATGGTATTAGTGACAAAGCCGCTATACACCTCATCCTGATAAGATTTAAAAATCACCGTCAGGGTTAGCGGTTCGGCCACAACCAGCTCTCTGATCACTTTGCCCTGTGCCGTCTCCATTTCCCGTTCAATGCAATTGGCACTGTGTTCCCGTAGTATTGCGACCCGGACTATCCCGGGTACGTATTTGTCAGGACGACGCATTTTATCGAGCATCATGTCCCAGAGTTTATTCGCACTTGCATGCACCTTTACCCGATAGTTCACTAATGGCATAGCGGCCTCCACTGTTGGTTCTGCTACTAAGCTTAGAGGGTGTGACCGCCGTGCACTAGCGCGAGATCTGAAACAGCTGCGTTTCAAAATAGCTAGCTATAGGATAGGGCGTTTGCCCGGGCGTCCGGGGCAAACTCTGTTGCACCCAGTTTAGGAGCTGGTTTTGCGCTGTTGACTGAACCAGACACTGCCCAGTACCACCACAATACCAAGGATTTGCAGTACCGACAGGGCTTGCCCCAGGATCAGCCAACCCAGCATTACGGCACTTAGCGGGCTTAAAAAACCCAAAGGTGCCACCAGATTGGGGCTTAGCCGGGCAATGCCACGAAACCAGATAATGTAGGTAAAGGCGGCACCCAGCAGCCCCAGATATAAAAAACCGGCGATATTGACCAGTGTCAGGGACGGCAGAGCTGGCTCGAAAAACCATGCCGCAGGCACTAACAGAATGCCGCCAGCCGTGAGTTGCCAGCTGGTAAAGGTCAGGGTGCTGACCGCCGGTTGCCAGCGCCGGCTCAAGACAGTGCCCAATGCCATGGCAACGGCACTGCCGATCCCGGCTGCAATGCCCACAGGATCAAGTTTAGCCGCCGGTGTCAGAATCAGTAGCGCGACCCCGAGTATGCCGGCCACGGCAGCGATTAGTGCGCTGGTGTGAATCTTGGTGCCCAGTAATCCTCTGGATAAGACGATAACAAACAAAAACTGCATTGCCCCCAGGGTTGCAGCCACGCCTCCGGGCAAGCGGTACGCCGCGATAAATAATAACCACCAGAACACTGAGGAATTCAGGGCGCCGAGCAGAAAAATCCGGCCCAGCCAGTGTCTGTCGGGAAGTTGCCGCACCAACAGTAACAGCAGGATACCGGCAGGTAAGGCCCTTAGCATTGACGTGGTAAGCGGATAGCCCAGTGGCAACATCTCGGTGGTGATCAGATAAGTGCTGCCCCAGATCACTGGCGCCAGGCCAGTGATCAGCACGTCACGGGCGTTGCTTTCACGGTTCATTGGTGAGTCCTGTGCCTGCTGTTGTGATCAGATTATCCTGTTGTCTGCTGTGCCACTAGTTCTAAAAATGGCCGGGCGCTGTTTCGTTTTTATACGCTATCCGTTTGCGTCGTGCCTGTTCCGCCGCGGAAAGGCGAGTTAAACCGCGAGCCAGAATAGTTGGCACTAGAGCTGGGCTTAAGATCTAAGCTGAACTATGCTGTGTTACGCTAATGCCCGCTGCCGGGCACGTTTTGCCAGCCTGAAGATGAGCTTGTCATGGATTTAAATGCGACCCGCTATTTCGTAAAGATCGTGCAAATGGGCAGTATCTCTGCCGCAGCCAGGGTACTGAATTTGCCAAAGGCAACCCTAAGCCGGCAATTATCAGCTCTGGAGCAGCGACTTGGCAACCGACTACTAAACCGCTCCACCCGGGCGTTGTCGCTAACCGATTTGGGGCAGGAATACTATGCCAGCGTTGTTAGCCTGATTGACGAACTAGAGCTGGCAGAGCAGAGCTTGCTGCAGCAACATGCCGAGCCTGCTGGCTTGATCCGGATTGGTGCCACCACTGGCTACTGTCAGCATCGGATTACGCCTCTGTTACCGGGCTTTCTTACTGCGTATCCCAGGGTCCGGATTGAATTAAAGCTAAGTGAGCAACGCAGCCACGTTGTGCAGGATGGGCTCGATCTTACCATCAGAATGGGGGAGTTGGCTGACTCTGAATTGTTGTGCCGTAAAATTGGTACTGTCAGACGGATCCTCTGTGCTGCCCCCGCTTATCTTGCAAAATCGGAAACGCTGGTCACTCCGGACGATCTGAGACGGCAGCAATGTGTGGTATTGTCTGCCGCGCTGGATAAATGGCAGTTTGAGAATAATATTTCGGTCAGCGTAAATTGGCAGATCGCAGCCGGTAATATGTCTAACGCCTGTCAGTTAGTGCTGGCTGGGCAAGGGATAGGGTTGCTACCTGATTTTATGGTGGCGGAATATCTTGCCACAGGGCAACTGCTCAGCTTATTGCCGGATTATCCGGCCAGCCAGACGCCGGTGCATGTGCTGTATGCCAATAGTAAGGCTAAAACGACCGCCGCTATGGCTTTTGTTGATTATCTGGTATCAGCGCTGCGTTGAAACGCTGTGGCTGCGGGTTTCTATAACTCTGTTTTCATTGACACTGCGGCATCACCATTGGCAGCAGTAGCATTCTCCATTTGTTTGGTGACAGTGTATACGCTATAGCCACTCTTCCCATGCTGCTTCACCTGATACATCGCCTGATCGGCATGGGCTAGCAATTCGGCTAAACTGGTGCCTTGCGCCGGGCAGATACTGACACCAATACTGGCTCCAAGCTGATATACCTTGTTACCCAGCTCAACTGGTTGTTTTAAGATCGTCAGTAGTTTATCGGCTAGCTTGTGGAGTTGCTCTGACTGATCCAGCTGGGTAGCAATCACCACAAACTCATCGCCACCGATCCGGGCGCAGATATCGGTGCTGCGCACCGAGCGCCTTAACCGGTTAGCTACCTCCAGTAGTACCTTATCGCCGGTTTGATGGCCATACAGGTCATTGATCGGTTTAAAGTTATCCAGATCGATATAGTAAATCGCTACAAACTGGTGCGGCCGGGTGGCCAGCAGCAGAGCCTTATCAAACAGCATATCCATATAACGCTTATTATTGAGTCCGGTTAGCGGATCCTGATAGGCCAGCTCCAGCGCCTGGCTTTCGGCATCAGATAAACGCTGATAAAACAGTGCAAATACTGCCAGTAGCAAGCTCAGATATAACGCCATCGTCAGAATGGTGCCAAGCACAAAGCCTAATACCCGCCACCAGGACAGTGTTAACACAAAGGGAAAAGTCGCCCAATGCAGTGCCAGTACCAAGGCGATACCCGAGGTAAAAAGCAGGGCTTGTTTAGGGACTGCCTGGCGGTGTTGAAAGCAGCTGTAGGCAACGTAGCTTAAACAGCCCAGATTAAACAGCGCAAAGATGATCATCGGACCTAATTGCGGTCGTTGTAACAAGCTGAACAGGACTAACAGGCCAAATAGCAGGCTGGCGGGACCAACGAAAACAACGGTAGGTAGCGGTAATTGCAAAAAACGTTTCAGGCCATGAATTAGAAATATTTTTTCCAGAATAATAAAGCCGGCATACCAGACAAAGGTATCGATAAAAAGCAACGCCGGCAAGCTCAGCAGTAGTTGAAGTCGGGCCAGACACATCGCAGCCAGCGCCAGGGCCCAAAACCCGGCTCCCGGATTGGTGCGCGGTACCCGCGAGCAAATCAGAAATAACAACAGCAGCAGTAGATACAAGGCACTGCCAGCAATATGCACAACCTGATACCAAGCCATATCCATCTTTGCCTGTCACCCGCTGCTGTCAGCACCCGCGGTGCCGGCTAATACAGCATTGCCGGAGTTAGTATCTAAATACTATAGTGCAGCCCGTTGCAGTTTGCCACCCGGCATCCAGTGCCTTTAGTGCTGAAGGCGCGCGCGAGTATTTAACTGCACTCTGGCTGGGGTTGGCTGTGCCTGCGACTTAACACGTAACGTTCGACGGTGGCGTGCTTGGCGCTGCTCCAGCAACTTGCCGACGCCAAAGGCCGTGCTAAGTAATAAAACCGGTATCGCCACCAGATGCATCAAAAGAGACAACTCAGCAGCAAAGTTGATCCACAAAATCAGCCACCAATTACCAAGCCAGGCCAGCACAGTGAAAGCCGTTGCAAATTTAGTCTTCATCTTGTTTCCGTCCGTTGTTGTGTCTGTGGTTTGCAGTTTACGCCTTGCCAAAGGGGGGCCACAGTGTCACTATTGATAAAAATAAGGTGAATAGTGCCAAAGCGGGGTCGGTATGAAACAAATCGCCGTATTAGCAACCAATAACAGTATCAGCAGCGATCTCTTTGGTGTGCTGGACTTTTTTGAGTACTGTAATGTGCTGTGGCAATATCAACAGCAACACCAGGCAACGCCTTTGCTGCATTGCTACCTGGTGTCACCGGACGGCACGCCACTGCAACTGAAACAAGGGGTTAGCCTGCCGGTACAACCGCATCGCTGGCAAGAGGCTGATGCCATTATCCTGCCACCGGCTTATGCCTATAACCGTGCGCAACTGACAGCCATTGCCGAGCCATCACGCCCTTATTTAGCAGGCTTGCTTGACGTGGCGCAAAGCGGCAAGTTGATTGCGGCGAATTGCACCGGCACCTTTATTCTGGCCGCAAGCGGTTTGCTGGCGCATAAAAGGGCCACGACCTGTTCGGCGACAATTAGGATG
>NZ_LZEJ01000041.1:0-21983 GCF_001704375.1 Alishewanella sp. HH-ZS
GACTTGTGATCAAGAGACAGGCCGAAACCAGGGTGGAACGTTTGGCAGCCCGCCTACGCTGAATAGCATTGGCATTTGGCAACAAGGAGACAAAGATAAAAGCCGTTGTAAGCGGGTTAACAACAACAAAGAGTGCAGTAATGGCAATTAGCCAATAATCAATTAATAAGGTTACAGACATCATCTATCCAGAGTTCAGGCGGTGGTTAAAAGGTAATAACTGCTTATTCTAGCAGAATTTTTTAAAAAACATCCTGCTATGCATATAAGGGCTATCACAGTCTCTGCATAAAAACCTGTTAACACTCAAGGATTTAAATAATGTTAACCCGCTGGCACTCTTGCCAGCCTTTTTGCTACAATTGGCGCAATTTTAATCTGTACAGGAGTACGGTTATGCCCGTCAGTTCGCAACACAAGGTTTATTTGCCCGCGTCGGCCCGCGATAATCAATACCTGCTGGCTGAGTTTGTTTTGTCCGATGAGTTGGTAGCCCGCTACCCGGCAAGCAGCACAGACACCCCCTACCTGGCGCTGTATCAGGCGCTAAGCCAAAAGCTGTTTGAACTGGCCGATCAGTTTGGCCTGCGCAATGTGCACCTGATTGCAAACGGTAAAACCCCGGTAGTGCGCTTCCACCAGGAAGCCTATGTGCTGCAAACCGCCGAGCAAATTCTGTTTTTCTATAACCCCAGCTACCATGAAGCCCAGCATAGCTTCTATGATGCCAAAGTGCGGGCACGGAAAATTAGCCTGTTGTTTCTGGCAACCGAGCAGCCACTGCGCTCTAATGCCGCAGCCTTTCACCAGCAGGTGACGACATTACTGACTGAGCTGCGTAACCGCCTGGCATTGGCAGAGCTGAAAATCAAAGTCCGTGATCACCAGCATCTGACCTATGATTTATTCGCCAAAGCCAAAGGCAGTAAAGAAAGCTACGGCTATAAACTGCGCTCTATCGATGCCCGCTATAAAGCCCGGCAAGCTGAACTGCCGGCCCATAGCGCCCTGACTTATGTGATTGTCAATTTACCGCTCAGCCGGCGGCTAAAAGAGCAGGTAAAGCTGGATCTGCACAGCAGCAGCCCCTATCTGCCGCTATATCAGCATATCGCCGATCACTTTGTCTCGGCCTGTCAGCAAGAAAAACTGCAACATCTGGCCGTGCTGGCCAATGGTTTGTTACCGCTGGTCCGCAACAGCCAGTTTGATAAAAGCAGCCAGGGCACAGAGTTGCAGATGATTGGTTTTGACCCCAGCGCCAAACAAGGCCAGCTGGTCAGCGATCTGCAGGGTGATAAGCTGGTAGAAATGATGCAGCTGATCATTTTCGCCACGCCAGACGACCAAACCGATATGGGTTATGGCCGCTTTATGAATGAAGTAGAAAGCGCGCTGCGTCGTTTTGCTAAAGCTTTGAATCTACAACCAGAGCGCGATGATTTAACGGTGCGTTTCCATCAGCATATTAGTTACCATAACTAACCGGTTCAGGCTCAGGGCCCTGTTTCAGGCCCTGAGTTATCCCCCTTCTAGTCTCGCAAGCGCCACTCCTCGCGGGCAGCATAGAGCACCGGTACCATAAAGACGCTCAGTAGCACAAACAGCATGCCGCCAAGCGTCGGTATTGCCATTGGGATCATCAGATCAGCACCGCGGCCAGTGGAGCTGAGTACCGGTAATAGTGCCAGTATCGTGGTGGCCGAGGTCATTAAACAGGGGCGAATACGTTTTAACGCCGCCTGACTCACCAGTTCCCGCACCTCGCTGCGACTTGCCGGTTTCAATGTCGCAAACTGCTGCTTCAGATAGGTTGCCATCACTACGCCATCATCCACGGCAATACCAAACAGCGCGAGGAAGCCTACCCAGACGGCAATACTCAGGTGGTAGCTCTGTAACTGGAACAGCTGGCGCATATTGATCTCAAACCAGTCGATGTTTAAAAACCATGGCTGCGCGAAAAGATCCAGTGCAATAAAGCCACCAGCCCAAGCCACCGCTATACTGCTAAAGATCATCAGCGCAGTCGTCACCTGCTGAAACTGCAAATACAGCAACATAAAAATCAGTACCAGCGACAGCGGGATCACCCACTGCAAAGTGTTACTGGCACGTTGCTGATGCTCAAAACTGCCGGCAAAACTATAACTGGCGCCGGCTGGTAGTTGCCAGTCACCCGAGGCAATGGCCTGTTGTAAATAGCCGGCAACCGCATCGACGACGTCAACCTCAGCCCAACCGCTTAAGCCACCAAAGGTCACATAGGCGGTTAAAAAGGTGTTTTCGGCGCGGATCATCTGAGGCCCGCGCTGATAACGAATTTCCGCTAGCTGTGTCAGCGGTACCGGATAGCCCGCTGGGGTATCAATCAGGATTTCAGAGAGTTGCTCCAGACTATCACGGCGCTCACGCATATACCGCACCGTGATACCATAGCGCTCGCGCCCCTCCACAGTGCGCCCCGCCTCCATTCCGCCTACTGCAGCGGCGAGATTTTGCTGCACCTGCTGCATACTCAAACCATAACGGGCAATGGCGGCCCTATCCGGGACTACCTCCAGATAGGGCTGGCCAACCACCCGCTCAGCACTGACCGAAGCAGACTGTACCCCGGGCGCCTGGCGTAGCAGTTGCTCCAGCTCTACCGCTAAGCCATCCAAGGTCTCAAGATCCGGCGCTGAGAGTTTCACCCCCATGGCCGCGCGCATGCCGGTTTGCAACATCAGTAAGCGGGTTTCTATCGGTTGTAACTTCGGCGCCGAGGTCACACCTGGTACCTGCGCTGCACGAACGATTTCCTGCCAGATATCGTCGGGCGATTGAATATGCTCGCGCCATTGCCGGTATGGCCGGCCCTTTGCATCTTCAATCAACTCGCCATTCGTATCGCGGATAAAGTCACCACTCTGGCTATCGACTTTAAAGTAACGCCGACGGCCGCGTTCGTCAGTTTTAAATTCGCTGTGATATTGGATCAGGGTTTCAATCATGCCAAGTGGCGCCGGATCCAAAGCCGTTTCTGCCCGGCCAATTTTACCCACAACTGAGCGTACTTCTGGGATCGCCGCAATGGCGGCGTCCTGTTGTTGCAAAATCGCCAGCGCTTCGCCAATAGAGGCATGCGGCATTAAGCTCGGCATCAGCAAAAAGGCGCCTTCATCCAGTGCCGGCATAAACTCCCGCCCCAATCCAGGATAACGGTGGGTTAAATGCACCCAGCTCTCGCTATGCCTGATATGGTTAGCATCACCGCCCAGCCCGGCATACAGTGCCGGTACCCATCCCAGCGTCTGCTGTGCCCCCAGCCACACCGTCGTACCGTAGCCGATAATTAGCAACGGTAAACACAAAAACAGCACTTTAACGCGTAAAAATAGCGCGAGCAGGAAGGGGTAACTCCATAAAAACAGCAGAAAGCCGCCCAGCACCAATAGCAACAGCAAGCTAACAAAACTCCAGTTGGCAAACTGGCCGGCCATAGGCCCAAGCGGCAACCAAACCTGGCTTAGAATACTGACCGCCGCCACTAACACTGCCAGGATGAGTAATTTGTGGCCAAGCGACCACAGCCAGGGCGTCCTTAGCTGTGCCAGACGCTGGCGCAATCTAAGTATGCGCTGCGCTAAGACTGGTTGCTGGTGTTGTAAATGGGACCAAAGCCGATGTCTCAAGTGGGAATGAGCAAGCAGCACCAGTCCATAGAACAGGGTCGCCCAGCCAAGCAAGCTGTAACCTGACCAGACAAAGAGGATAATAAGCGCCAGCAATAACCACCAACGCCGGCTACTCAATAACCAGCGCTGCCAGTGGCTGCTTAATTCGCTGCGGCGCCATTTAAATAATAAACACAGAATGACTGGCAATACGGTTAACGCCAGCAACGCAGCAGCAAGCAAGACGAAGGTTTTAGTATAAGCCAGCGGACCAAACAACTTTCCTTCGGCACCGGTCATGGTAAACACCGGTAAAAAGCTAATGACGGTGGTACTGATAGCGGTAAGAATAGCCGGCCCCACTTCGGCACCTGCTTTTTTAACCAATGCGATACTGCTAAGGTCTGGCTCCTGTTGACGTTGGCGTAACAGGTTCTCACTGACGATAATTCCCATATCGACGATGGTCCCTATCGCAATGGCGATCCCGGCCAGAGCCACGATATTGGCATCTACTGCCAGCCACTTCATCGTAATAAAACTCAGCAGTACCGCCAACGGCAGCATCAGACTGACGGCAAGCGCAGCGCGAAAATGTAACAGTAATGCCAGTACCACTACTATGGTCACCAGCAGTTGCTGGGTTAATGCATCCTGCAAGGTGCCGAGGGTTTCATCAATCAGTTCGCTGCGATCGTAAAATGGTACAACCGTCAGCTGACTTAGGGTTAACCAAGCAGGCCAAGCATCGCCAGGAGTGGTTCTAAGGTAATTGAGCCAGGCTTGCTGGCTGGCGCTATCCCGTCCTTGCCAGGCTGGTAGTTGTTGCAAAGCAGCAAAGGACGCCACTTCAGATGCATTCACCTGCTGCCAATCGATCACCGCTTTCGCTGGCAAACCACGGCTAACTTCGTCTAAACGACGCTTGACATTCTCAATGGCCCGGCGCGGGTTATAGCCCTCGCGTACCGTTACCACCCCACCCACAGCTTCGGCACCGTTCACATCTAATGCGCCGCGCCGCGCTGCCGGACCAAGCTGAACTCTGGCCACATCACTGACCCGGATCGGCGTGTTGTCCGCTGCCAGTCTTACCACCGCCTGCTCGATATCGGCCAGGGTTTTAATATAACCTACGCCGCGGATCAGATACTCGGCGCCGTTAATTTCGCGACTGCCGGCACTGACATCCAGATTTGACGCCATCACAGCATCACTCACATCCGCCAAACTGACCTGAAAAATACGTAACAGGTCCGGGTTTACTTCCACCTGATATTCACGGACATAACCACCGATAGAGGCAACCTCACTGATCCCCTCAGCCGCCAGTAAGCCGGTACTCAGATACCAATCCTGCACCGTGCGCAGCTCATCGAGATCCCAGCCACCGGTCGTTCTACCGGTAGGATCACGGCCCTCAAGAGTATATAAATACACCTGCCCCAGCGCCGTGGCATCAGGTCCGAGCGTCGGCTGCACCCCATCCGGCAGGGTACCCGGAGCTAAGCTGGCCAGTTTTTCGAGTAAACGGGTACGGGACCAGTAAAACTCGGTATTATCGTCAAAGATCACCGCAATGCTGGAAAAACCAAACATTGACACCGAGCGCACATCTTTAACTCCCGGCACCCCCATTAGAGCGACGCTAAGCGGATAGGTAAGTTGATCCTGCACGTCCTGCGGTGAACGGCCTGGCCAGTCAGTAAAAACAATTTGCTGGTTTTCACCCAAATTTGGAATAGCATCCACCGCTACTGGCTCAAGCGGCATACCGGTTTTCCAACCAAAGGGGGCGTAGGCAACACCTGCCAGTAACAGCAATGCTGCCAACAACATCACCAAGAGTTTTTGCGCTAAACAGGTGGCTAATAATCGCTCAAACCAAGGACGCACCGGCATGTCAGTGTTCATGCGTCTCTCCTGATGCGAATTGTTGCTCAACCTCGCCACAACGCAGCATCATGGCACCAAAATAGGGATTCAGAATATTTTGCTGTGGCTGTAACCAGGCAGCACCGTCGCCATTGCGCGCCATTGGGCAAAACGCCCGATACCAACCCGGTGCAATCACACCCAATTCAGCCAGACGCAACAAACCTAAGTTATGCTGGTAAAACTGCGCTCTGGCGTCAGCTAAGCTGGTCACATCGTCGATCTCATCGCGGCCATGCTGCAGTGCAACGACAATCCGTGGAAAATTCGCCGGCCAGTTGATTTGCGCAACTAACTGTTGAAAACGAGCGGTTCCAGCTTGCCACTCACTGAGGTTATCTTCGGTTAATGCCAGATAGAGTTGCTGATAGGCCGCCAGTAAGCTTTGGTGTTCGGTGTCGGTTAGACGAAAATCGACTTGTGGCGCCTTGTCAGTGACTGGCTTTATCACCGGAGTCTGATCCTTCTTGTCTGAGGCAACGGCATGCCGGTGTCCGGCATGCGGATCTGCACCGCCACCAGGCGACATCATGCTGGGCAAGCCACGGATCTGTAGCTCACTATCCAATCTGAATGCACCTTTGCTAACCACCAACTCATGTTCGTTTAAGCCAGCCAATAGTTCGTAATGGTCACCCAAACGTCGTCCCAAAGTCACTTCACGCCCGGCATAGGTAGGTCTTTCGTCGTCTAATTTCACATATACCAGCGCCCGCTCACCGGTTACTAGCACCGCCGAAACCGGAATTAACAATGCCTCAGTCTGTTCAGTGCTGAGGGTGGCGTTGGCCAGCATACCAGGCTTTAACCTGCCATCCCGATTGGGCAGTACCGCCCGCAGCCGGGCCGTACGCCGGTAGCTGTCGACCTCCGGCTCTATCAGCTGCACTTTGGCTTCCAGCGTTTCACCGGGCAACGCCAGCAGCGTAACCTGCAGTGTCTGTCCCGGCCGGATATCGCCTAACTGATGTTCGAACACCTCAAGCTCCAGCCACAGCGTCTCAAGTCCCAGCACCGTAAATAATGGCTGACCGGTGCTAACATAGGCCCCACTATTAACCATGCGCTCCATCACTCGACCAGAAACGGGTGCAGAAATGGTCACCGTATCCTGCAGGGTTTCTCGTTGCAGGATCTGCTCAATCTGAGCCGCCGGCACCCCGAGCAAACGCAAGCGGCGGCGGGCAGCATCCAATGTACTGGCGGCAGGTAAACCTGCGCCACGGCCAGCAGACAACTGCTTGGCTTGCAGTAACTCCTGCTGGATCACGATAAGCTCAGGATTAAAAATTTCGACCATAGGGTCACCTTCGCGAACATCCACTGCCGTGGTAGCCAGATAAAGCTGCTCAATACGCCCGGAAGTCCAGGCACTGATGGTTTTAAGTCGACTCTGATCAGCCGCCAAACGCCCCACCAGTGACAGGCTAGCCGAGGCTTTCTGTCTCAGAACCGGTGTTAACTCCGGTTGCAATAACGCATTGGCCCGAGGGCTTAACCGGATCACAGCATCATCTCCTTCTGGCAAGGGATCATCATCCTGCTCAACCGGAATTAAACTCATACCACAGATGGGGCAGCGATCGTTTGGATTTTCAGAACGAAAATGCGGATGCATCGAGCAAGTATAAAGTGTGGTTGCTTGTGGGCTGAGCGCGGCAAGTGCACCTTGCTGTGCCACTGCCGACGCCTGCGGCTTAGCATGTTGATGCTGCTCAGAAGCATGTTGATGTGGCATAGCCATCAGGTTGTAACTAATTAGCACACACCAGCCAAACAGCATCTTGCTATAAGATTGAGAACGAAACATAAAATTATCCTGCCGGGTAAATACAAATAACACTACACGCCAATGCATGCAGCCCAATCTGAATCACTGCAGGTGTTAAATTAATAAGGCAGATTTTTGAATGTAAAGCGGGGTCGTTCGGGGATAAGGCGGACTGACTACCTGAGATAAAATCTGCTGCCCGGCAACAAGGCCAGGCTGCACTAACTCAATGATGGCATAGGGCCACAGCAATGCTGCCGGCAACTCAGGCGTTACCGTTTGTACCGCCTCTAACGCACAGCCACTGCATAAATCATGCAGTAGCTGTGGTTCTTGCGTTAACTGCCCGGTTACGACACCATGGCAAGGTGGCTCGTGCTGCAGCTCTGCACTATGATTTGCTGCAAATAGCTGACCACAGAACAGCAAACACCAGGACAAGGCAAGGCTAACCATCATCGGGATGGCCCAGATTTTTTGCCGTTGTACAAAAGTGCTGAGCATCTGCAGTTACCAGAGTTGAGATGCGCTTAATTTACGCTTTTGTCTTGTAATTGTCAAAATTATTAAGGCAAGTAGATCAAAACACAGGCCAGATTAAGTGGCAGAATGCAGCCGATACCACAGGGCAGAATATTTGCCTGCAGAGGAAAAGTTCGCTAAAGTTTACGCAGAATTGAATGCTTAGGTGCCCTAATGCGCTGTACCGCTCTGCTGATGATTGCTGCCTTGCTGCTGAAAAGTGTGACTGGTTTTGCTATGGCTGGTTGTCATCTCGGGCACCAGCCTGCAGAGTCAGCCAGCAAGCAGGTTGATAGCCATGCCCAGGCCAGTGATAACAGCTCAGCTCAGTTAGCCAGTGCAGAACCTTTAAACAGCACAGTGGAATTACCTCGTCAAGCCGATGTATCTCAGCCTGAGGCCGCCGCCAAAGCGACGACTCCCGTCTGTAGTCTGTGCGCAAGTTGCTGTGTCACCGCTACGCTGACTTTCGAGCAGAGTTCGCCTCAAGCTACCCAGGTAACGGATCCCATCCCTAGCCTGGATTTTATTGATTTAAGCGTTTTGTTAAACCGCGCCACCCAACCTCCCTAAACCTGCTGATAGATTTGGTTTTAAACCCAGTTTAGCAAGGCTGTCTTGGTCCAAACCAGGGCATGCTGTTGTACCCCATACAAAACCAATTAAATTTTTGAAGGAAATGATGATGAAAACTTTAGCTAGCCTGATGGCAGCCCTGATCTTCTTTGCCCTGCAATGCACTGCAGCTTTAGCTCATACCCCACTAATGTTCTCTATTCCGGCAAAGGACGCCGTGCTCACAACATCCCCTAAAGTGGTGATGCTACACTTTGGTGATCCGGTGCGGATGTTATCGCTGGAGCTTACCTTGGATGAAGAGGCCATTGAATTTGGCTTTCGCCGCAATACCGAAGCCACCGATCATATTGAGTTTACACTGCCGGCACTGAAGGCTGGCAGCTACCAGTTTGCCTGGGCTGCCATAGGCGCTGACGGCCACAGGGTCAGCGGTGTCATTGACTTTAGTATTGATCCAAACGCAACAGAATCCTCCCCTGGCAAGCAACCTGAAGCGGATGAGCACCAGCACCATCACGCGAGACTGCTGACATTGCAGTCACAGGGCATTTAATCATGTACTGGGAGCAAGGGGCTGCCGCAAGCCGGATCTTACTTTATCTGTGCACGGCCATCACACTGGGGCTGGTGCTCTGCAACTGGCTGGCACAGCGGCACCGGCTTAGCGCACCGCTAAGCCGGCCTGGTCAGGCGCTGGTGTTTGGCCTGGGTGCTTTTAGCGTGCTAAGCAGCTTTCTGCTGCAGGTAGGAACTATGGCCATGGCGGGCATGGGAGGCATGTTTGATTGGGAACTGATGCAATTTCTGTGGCCGGACGCCGCAGGAAAAACGCTGTGTCTTCAATTGCCGGCCTTTGGCTTGCTGTTGCTTAGCCTGTTGCTTCTAAAGGTTAAATACCTGCCAATTCTGCTGCAAAGTCTGGCATTGCTATTACTGATGTTCGGTTTCTTGCAAGGCGGACACCTGCTGCGCTTTGGCCTGCCAGGGCAGTTGCTGCTGCTAACACATCTGTTGGCTGTTGGCTTTTGGGTAGGCTCCCTGCCACTGCTGTGGCGGCTTTGCCGCCATAGTCCAACCGCAAGGCTGCATGCGTTACTGCGCCAGTTTGGTCAGATCATGATCGGGGTTTTGCTGCTAATACTGCTGAGCGGCGTCAGCATGCTGTGGCTGCTGTTATCCGCGCCAGAGCATCTTTGGAGCACTAGCTATGGCCAACTGCTGCTTGCTAAAATACTGCTGGTTATTGGCTTGCTGAGTTTAGGAGCCTTGAATAAACTCAGGCTGGTACCCGCACTGCAACAACATTCAGATCCAAGGCGGTTGCAAATGGCTATCGTCGCAGAAATGCTGCTCGCCACGGCTATTTTTGTCATCACCGCAGTGGTGACAGTGATCGTGGGCTGGTCCGGTTAGGAGGCTAAGATGAGTACTGAAATGCTGCTGACACATCTGGTGCTGGGCCTTTATAGCCTGGCACTGACCGCGGGGATCTATGTCCACCATCAGTTAAAAACTCAGGGCCATGCTATGCAGCATCTGGCCCTGGTGTTGCTATTACTGATTGAGGCGGCAGGTTTAGTCTGTATCTTTTACCACCTGTTAAAACCGCTATTGCGATAACGCTGGAAAAGCCATAGCCGCTACCGAAAGCGCTGCAGCCGCAAGGCATTACTCAGTACAAAGATACTGCTTAATGCCATAGCGCCAGCCGCCAGCCCCGGTGCCAGCAAGGTGCCGGTAAACGGATACAGTACACCGGCTGCCACTGGGATCAGCAGCACGTTGTAGGCAAAGGCCCAAAACAGGTTTTGCCGGATATTGCGCATCACAGCGGCACTTAACTGCAGTGCCTGCGATACGCTTCCTACATCACTGCGCTGCAACACCACATCGGCCGCTTCTATCGCCACATCGGTGCCGGTACCAATGGCGATGCCGACATCGGCGGCGGCCAGCGCCGGCGCGTCGTTAATACCATCACCAACAAAGGCCACCTTGCCATACTGCTGCTTTAGCTGCTCCACTAATTGTTGCTTACCCTCGGGTAATACCCCCGCCCGCACCTCGCTAATCCCTAGCTGTTTTGCCACTGCCTTTGCCGTTGCCAGCTGATCACCGGTCACCATCACCACCGTCAAGCCGGATTGCTGCAAGGCTTGCACCGCCGCCTGACTTTCCGGTCGCAGCTGATCGGCCAGCGCTATCATCGCCAACAACCGCTCAGTATCCGCTAAGAAAATTACCGTTTTGCCAGCCGCCGTTAACTGCTGCAGCTGCTGTTGTTGGCTGGCATTCGGTAGTTCCTCTGCCGGGAACAGTGCCGGCAACTGCTCAGCCAGCAGCCGCAGATTCCCCAGATAATAACGTTTACCGTCAACCAAAGCTGTAACGCCCTGACCATTAATGGCCTGAAACTCCGTCGTTGCCGCAAAGGGTAACTGCTGCGCCTGAGCGGCCGCGACCAGCGCCTGCGCCAGCGGATGCTCGGCAAACTGCTCTAGGGCGGCGACGAGAGCTAATACCTGCTGTTCGCTTAGATCGGCCGTCGCAATGATATCAGTCAGCGTCAGCTTACCCTGAGTCAGGGTACCGGTTTTATCAAAGGCCACCAGCTTGACCTGCTGCAATTGCTGCAAAGCCGCGCCCTGGCGAAACAGTATCCCCAACTCAGCCGCGCGGCCGGTACCGACCATAATCGACACCGGTGTGGCTAACCCCATGGCACAGGGGCAGGCAATAATCAGCACGGCCACCGCGTTCACCAGGGCCTGCGTTAAGGCTTGCTCACCACCCAGCCACAACCAGAGCAGCGCCGTTAGCAGCGCGATCACCAGTACCACCGGCACAAATACCGCGGTAACCTTATCGACCAGCGCCTGAATGGGCAGCCGGCTACTTTGTGCCTGCTGCACCAAGCGGACAATTTGTGCCAGCACCGTTTGCTCGCCAACGGCCTCAGCTTCACAGAGCAGCGCACCAGCAGTTCCATTAAGCGTACCGCCGGTGACCACAGTACCCGCCTGCTTTGCCACCGGCTGCGGCTCGCCGGTGAGCATCGACTCATCGACCCAGGATTCACCGCTGATCACCCGTGCATCCGCAGCAATCCGCTCACCCGGACGCACTAAAAACTGCATGCCGACCTTGAGGTCCGCCAGCGGCAGATCCTGATAGTTATCATTCACCCGCACTCTGACCTGACTGACTTTTAAGCCCAGTAACTTGCGGATAGCAGCACCGGTGCGGCCCCGGGCCCGCCCTTCCAGATAACGCCCAAGCAGGATCAGGGTAATAATCACCGCTGCCGATTCAAAATACAGATGCCGGCTAACCTGGGGGATTAGCTCAGGGGCAAAGGTCACCAGCGTCGAAAAACTCCAGGCCGCAAAGGTACCCAATGCCACTAAAGAATTCATATCCGGACTTCGGCGCCACAAGTTCGGCAAACCAATGCGGAAAAAATCCCGCCCCGGCCAGGCCAGCAGCAAAGTGGTCAGCGTAAATTGCAATAAGGCGGAGTGCTCCGGCAGTAATACCCGCTGTAACAGCGCGGCAAAAGCCGGTAGCAGATGCCCACCCATCTCCAGCACAAACACCGGCAGTGTTAAGGCCAGCGCCAGCCAAAACTGACGCTTTAAGCGACGTTGAGCCGCCTGTTGCTCCTGTTCGGGATCGGCGTGCTGCTCATCCACGACCTTAGCCTGATAGCCCAGCCGCTGCACTGTTGCCAGTAACTCGCTGGTCTGTGCCAGCCCACTGATGCGGCTAAGTTGTAGCTGACTATTGACCAGTTGCACCTGCGCCGTTAATACGCCGGGGATCTGCCGTAAGGCCTGCTCAATTTTGCTGACACAGGACGCGCAATGCATACCGCTGATACTAAACAGTAAAGCTTCGGTGCGGGTCGGATAACCAGCCTGATCCAGCGCACTCACAACCTGGGGCAGTACTGTCGCGGCTTCCAGGCTTAACTCGGCGTTGCCACTGGCCAGATTAACATTGGCTTGCTGCACGCCTGGTACAGCACTAAGTGCTGTTGTCGCGCGGCGCACACAGCCGGCACAGGTCAGTTTGGTAACAGGTATCAGCACCTTCAGGTTCGCTGCAGACATGGCAAGTACTCCATCAGATAGTTCAGTCAGCGCATTGTGCAATCTGGAGTAACTCCAGAGTCAAGCAGTATTAACACGCTTTTTTCGGACTTGACTCTGGAGCTGACTCCAGACTTATACTTAAACTGTCGGGCGGTAGTGACAGACCGCCTTCGCAGCAATAATTTTAGCAACTCAGGTATCCGGTATGAAAATTGGCGCACTGGCTCAGCAATTTGACGTCACGGTAGATACGATTCGTTTTTACGAAAAACAGGGCTTACTGGCAACAGCTCCACGCTCTGGCGCCGGCTATCGCCAGTACAGCACAGGCGATGTGCAACGCTTAAGTTTTATCCTGCGTGCTAAGGCTATTGGCTTTAGCTTACAGCAGATCCGCGAGTTGCTGGCCATTGAAGATAACAAAAGTGCCTGGGTCTGCGCTGATGTTAAAGACAAGGTCGCGTTAAAAATTCAGGAAATAGAGCAACAGCGTGCCGAGCTGCAACGGCTGCAACAGGCACTGCAGCAATTACACAATGCCTGTTGTGGTGGCACAGTCAGCGCCACCGCGTGTTCTATTCTGGCTGCGTTGGCTCAGGCTGAGCCGGTGTAGCTTGGGCATTATCCGCTGGCAGCGCCGGGATAAACCCAGGCCGCCGATACGCGGCCAGTTGCTGCTCCAGCAAGGCGGCGATGCGGATTAACTCCGGCTCTGACCAGGGTAAACCGACCAGGCTAATGCCGAGCGGCAACACCCCGCTATAGCCACCGGGTAAGGTAATAGACGGATAACCGGCTACCGCCGCTGCCGTCGAGGTGCCGAAATTAAACTGATCGCCGTTGACATGATCAATAGGCCAGGCCGGACCATAGGAGGGCAAAATGATCGCCGAGAAACCCTGCTGCAGATACTGGTTAAGTGCGGCCTCAGCCAGAGCGCGGCTTTGTGCCAGCGCGGCAATATAGTCGGCTTCAGCAGCAACCAGATCGATCGCCGCCGCCTGCTCCAGATATTCCTGACCAAAAAATGCCAGTGCCCGTTCGCCCTGCGCGCGGTTAAACGCAACAAGCTTTTGCAGCGTATTGACCTGCTCTGGCACCTGATAGTCAGTTAGCCACTGCTGCAGATCGCGGGCATATTCGTACAGCAATACACTAAACTCAGCCTGATATAAGTCAGACGGTAACTGCCATTCCGCCGTTTCCACCACCTCAAAACCGGCCGCCGCTAATGCCTGAGCGGTATTATCCAGCATCGATACCACGGCAGGCTCGCGCTCGTCGTAAGCGCGCACCAGCAGGACCTTGCCGGCATTCGCCGGCTGCAGTGCCGCTGCTGTCAGCGAAGCCGGAATGGCTTCACGGGCGGCCGGCGTCAGCATGGCCTCCAATAACAAGGCGGCATCATAGATCCGGCGTGCCATAGGGCCGGCAATATCCTGGGCGCTGGCGATCGGAATAATACCCTCGCCGGACACAGCCCCCCGGGTGGGTTTAATACCGACGATACCATTAATGGCAGACGGGCAAATAATAGAACCATCCGTTTCAGTACCTACTGCCAACAACCCAAAATCCGCTGCAATAGCCGCCCCGGCACCGGAGCTGGAACCACAGGGCGTATGGCTCAGCAGATGCGGATTACGGGTTTGCCCACCCAGGGCAGACCAACCACTGGCCGAGTTTTCACCGCGAAAATTCGCCCATTCTGATAAATTGGTTTTTGCCAGAATCACAGCACCAGCCTCACGTAACTGCCGCACCAATTCTGCATCCTGCGAGGTTAAATGCCCCTGTAATGCCAGAGCACCCGCAGTGGTAGGCAATTGATCAGCGGTAGCGATATTGGCTTTTAACAGCACCGGCAACCCATGCAGCGCCGAACGGACCCGACCAGCCGCCCGCTCTTTATCTAATTGCTGCGCCTGCGCCAAGGCGTCCGGGTTAATATCGGTAATGGCATGTAGTTGATAGCCTTGCTGATTATGCTCGGCTATCCGTGCCAGATAAAACTGCACTAACTGTTCGCTGCTTATCTCATTACTGGCTAACGCCTGCTGCGCCGACCGGGCATCCAGCCATTGTAAGTCACGCCCCGGCGCGGCTTCTGGTAACGGCGCTGGCCGGCAGCCCAGTAATAACAGTGTTAAACCTAATCCCAGTAAACGCATACAGCCTCATTTTCTGTTATGGCAATGGCTTTAGCTTACTGCCAGGCGCGCCCGATTGCAGGGCCTTTTACCGCAGCCCCCTGCTGCTGGTCGCAACGGAGCAATGGAACTTCTAAAGCATTGTCTGACCAAAGTGATGAAAGCTAAGGCATTATCCTCTAAACTATATTACTAAGCCCGCCTGTAAACCAATAAGGATCGGTTAATGAAAAAATTACTCTGGTTAATTCCGGTGAGTCTGCTCACCTTGCTGCTGGTGGCCTATTTGCTGGCCAACAGTATTATTAAAAGCATCTTAATCAGTGAGCTGGAGCAGATCACCGGCGCCGAAGTGAATGTCGACAGTGTATCGCTGCGCCTGTTACCGGTATCGTTGCAGCTTGATGGCGTACAGCTTACCGATCCGGCAAAGCCAGATTTTAATAGCATCAGCTTTGCCAAAGCCTATGCCCGAGTCGACCCCTGGCCGGCCTTAAAAGGTTATTATATCGTTGAAGAGCTGGAAGTACTGGAGCTGGCATACGGCAGTCAAAGAGCCCGGCCCGGCAAGGTATACCGGGTACCGCCGGCCAATGATAATGCGCTGGATTTAGCCTCTTTACTGCAAGTCGAGATCCCGACCGCTGATGCCATTCTGGCCAGAGCCAATCTACAGACGCTGCAGCAGGGCGAACAGTTACAACAGCTGGCCGCGCAGCAGCGCCAAAAAATGACCACCTTGCGCCAGCAACTGCCAACACCGGAACAGCTGGCTGAGTTTCAAAGCAGCATTAAGGCGCTGACCGACAGCCGTATCAGCGACGCGGCAGATCTGGCAGCCAAAACCCAGCAATTAACCAGCCTGCAGCAACAATTACGCACTGAACGCGACAAGCTGCGCGAGTTGCAACAAAGTCTAACCGAAAGCCGCGATAGCCTGAGCGCTGCCGTTAAAGCCGTACGCACTGCTGCCGAGCAGGACTGGCAACAACTGCAGCAGCTGGCGAATATTCAGCAAGGCGGCCTGGCACCGATTTTCCAGATCCTGCTGGGCGATGTCTGGGCGCGTGAGATCCAGAAACTGGAAGCACTCTATCAATTAGCCAAACCCTATTTGCAGCAGGACGGCGAACCGGCCCCGGCAAAACCGCTGGATCCGAATCAGCCCTTTCCGGATTTCTGGGTTAAAGAAGCGCGCATTCAGGTGTTACTGGCTGGCACCGAGAGCCTGCTAACCATGCAGGACATTACTACCCAACATCAACTGATCAATAACGTGGCAACCCGCTTTAAACTGAATGTCGCGGGCCTGCCCAGACTGGATAAGCTGCAACTTAATGGCGATTTTGCCATTCTGGAGCAGATGATCACTAACCTAAGCTGGCAGCTGGAAGGCATGGCTCTGGAAAATCTGACATTGGGCCGCGAGCAAAATGCGCTGACACTGCTGGCGGGCTTATTTAGTGCCAATGGCTCACTGAAACTGACCGATGATCAGCTAAAACAGCAGGCCAAAGTGCTGTTAAAAAATGCCCGCTTTGACCAAACCGGCAACCGCTATCTGGACCAGCTCGTCACCTTACTGAACCGCCAGGGACAGATCCCGCTGGATGTGCTGGCAGAAGGCTTGATCTCCAATCCGCAAGTGACAATCCGCTCCTCACTGGATCGGATGTTGGGTGATGCGCTGCTGGGCGAAGCCAAACAAAAAATCGCGCAGCTACAAACCCAGCTGCGTACCGAATTGGATAACCGCCTGGCGCAGCAACTGGGACCACAGCAAGAGTGGTTAAACCTGTTGCAGCAACAAGAAACCGATAGCAAGGCCATGGAAGCCAAACTGGAAGAACTGCTAAATGCCAAAATGGGTAATCTGCAGGATCAGTTACGTAACCGGCTGCGTGATCGGCTGAGTGGCGGTTAAAAGCGCAGGCGCCGCCGCATCAATCAGGCGGCGCTTTTTACAAATATAGCCCTATCTAGAATCAGACTGTTATTCGCCTTGCTGCTTTATTATAAATCGAGCGTTACCTGGCGGTCTTGGTTGAAAACGTCTTAGCTTAAAACTGCCTGGTTGAACCAAGTTGCCGTGTAGCTCTGAAAACAGGTAACCGTTTATCATGCTAGTGCTGTTGCGATGCAGCAGCACTTTATTAGCAAAAACATTATGCGATGTACGAATAAATAAGATATTTCCAGCCTCATTAATTTTCCCGGCTTCAAAGAAGGCTTCGTCGGTAGAAGCAGTTCCTGTAACATAACGGATAAAACGGGAGCGCCCTGTTTTATTAAACTCCAGAAACACCAGATCCCGCTTTTCATCCTGCTCAAGAATACCCAGCCACGGCCCATAATGGCCATCTTGAACCTCATCAGTACTAACATTATGTTCAACGAACTGTTTATAAAAGGCGATATGCTGTTCGGTAAAACGTTTTACTGTAGATTCTCCGGCTTGCTTTAATAGCAAATAACTGTTGCTGGACCATGCCTTCCCTTCTTGATGAGTCGTAATGTCTAACACCCGCAGACCTTGATCGAATTGCGGAGTAATAATTAAGCGGATTCTTGAATCCAACCAGTTGGGATTCACAACGTCCAAGATACATTCTGAAGCTGAGCATTGCAGTTGTTCTTCAGAAAACTCCACTACAGAACCGGAAGTAAAAGCATCAACAATGCTGAACCGTACCAGCGCATGCGGAGGCTGTTCGTTGATTTGCAACTGCTCAAACAGCCACCCTTGAGCATTAACGCCCTCATATAAACCCACGCCCGGGCGAAACTCCGTATTCTGCGCCAGACTTACTTTTGACATCACAGCCAACAGCCCACACAGGCTGATAAAACGAAGCAGTTGCATCCTTTCTCCTAATTAGTTTCGCTGTATAACATCGCACGGTCTCACTATTTAGCCTCTATGTAGAAAATTAGCAGGCCAGTCAAACCACCGAATGAAACCAGATGCGTTTATATCTTCCACGCAGAGGTTCGATTCTAGGCGATGTTATAACTTAGATGAAACCAGTAACACTGATATTTTCCAAAACTTTTCCCGTTGTTACTCGCCTTTCCTCTTGCTCTGTGACCAATAATCCGGCTCAGCGACCAGTTATCATAAAATACCCCAGGCGGACAAATAGCGGCATTATGCTGTAAGCTCAACACGCCCTACTACGGAGGACATGCGATGAAAAAGATTTTACTGAGCAGCAGCCTGTTACTGGCCAGCTTTGGCAGCCTGGCTGATGATTACAGCGGTCACTGGCGCGGTGTACTTGAGCTGGCTCCTGGTGTCGGTATCGTGCTGGGAGTGACGCTGACAGCAGAAGATAACGGCCACCAACTTTCGTTGTTAAGCCCAAATCAAAGCCTGGAAGCTATTCCGCCCAGCAGCATGACGCTGGAGGGCACGCACCTGAAATTTGCCGCTGATTCATTACGTGCCAGCTTTGATGGCCGCTTTGCCGGCGAAACCCTGGAGGGGGTCTTTACCCAGGGCCGAGCAATGCCCATTACGCTCACCCGGCTTAGTAAAACTGATCTGCAGCGTTTGGAACATGAACAGCAGTGGGCGGGCGATCTGGCACTGAGTAATAACGCCAGCTTGCCGCTGGTGTTAAATGTCGCCGTGATTGCCGGCGGTTATCATGTGACCCTGGATAGTCCGAAACAACAGAGTTATGGGATTCCTGTCGACCAGTTTAGCGTCAGCGATAGCCAGCTTAATTTCAGCGCTAAAATGATCAGCGCCAGCTATCAGGGGCAATGGCAACAAGATCAGTGGCAGGGTACCTTTATTCAGGGCCGGGCCATGCCGCTTAATTTAAAAAAAAAGCCCTGACACCCACTGAGCCACTGACGTTACAACAGTTACCCGGCTGGCTAAAACAGGAGTTTGGCCAGCACGGCGTGGCTATCGCGCTGGTAGACGGGCAGCGGGTGCAGTATCAACTGCATGGCCTGGCCGACACCCAACCACAAGCCGCTAGTCAAGCAGTGGACCGGCAGACCTTATTTGAAATTGGCTCGATAACCAAACCCCTGACGGCGCTGGCAGTATTAAGCCTGGTACAACAAGGGCGCTGGCAACTCGACCGGCCGCTGGCACAGCAGTTTGCCCGCCCGGAACTGGCTAAACATCAGTATAGTCTTGCCGACTTACTGACTCATCGCAGTGGTTTGCCAAGGCTGCCGGCTAATTTACCACTGGACGACTTACGTAACCCTTACGCCAGCTATCACGATAATCAGCTGCGTGCCGCCCTCACCACAACCGACTTTACTGAGCGCCAGTTTGGCTACTCCAACTATGGCTATGGTCTGCTGGGTTGGCTGTTGGCGACTGAGTTAAAGCAGCCCTATGCTGAACTGATGCAGCAGCGTGTATTCCAGCCACTGGCGATGCCAACGGCCAACGTGCAACTTTCACTGCCAGAGCACACCGGCACAACCGCAGTGTGGCCTAAACTGGCCCGTGGTTATGCCATTAATGGTGAACAGGTCGCGAACTGGCAGTTTGATAGCCTGGCCGGTGCCGGCGCGGTCATCGCCAGTATTGAAGATATGGCGGGCATGCTTAAGCACATCTTCGCCACGGCCAACACCGACCCGCTACTGCAGTTATGGCTGACACCACTGCCACTTAGCGACCAACCGGCGATGACACCGGGCTGGATGCTTACCTCTAAGGGCTGGCACTGGCATGCCGGTCAAACCGCTGGCTTTAGCAGCCTGGTGGTATTCGATCCGACACAGCAAAAGGGGCTGGTGATCCTGAGCAATATTGCGCTACCCGTTACCGAACAGGGCATGGCATTATTTGCCGACTGGCTGGCTAAGTCCTCTACAACCCTTTTACCACAGGATAAACAACCATGACGTTAAGCCGGTCAGCGAGTTATGCGCTACTACAATGCAGTGGCTGGGGGCTGCTATACGCCCTGCTGAGTCTGATGATCTATAACAGACCGGTGTTTGTTGCTACCGAACTGCTATATGGTGCGGTGCTGGTCGGCAGTACCGGCCTGGGTTCACATCTGTTGCGTAGTGTGTACCGGCGAAAACTGCAGCAGGCTGGCGTAGTGCGCCAGGCCACCAGCTTACTAATTGGCAGTATTTTGGTTGCCGCCGTAGCGACCTGCCTGCTACTGATGGTATTTTTTCTGTTGAGTCTTACCCAATACAGCTTTCCTGTCCCTGCCGCACAACGCTGGTTTGTCATTAAACATATCTTCAGCGGTAACTTTTTAAATATGCTGCTGGCGATGTCGCTCTGGTCAGCGCTCTATTTCGCCATCACTAAGGTACGACAGCTGCGACAAACCACCGCCTTACTGCAAGCCACCCAACTTGATGCCTTACTCAATCAGCTACAACCGCATTTTCTGTTTAATGCGCTAAATAATATCCGTGCGTTGATTCTGGAAGATCCGGAAAAAGCCCGCGAGATGTTAAGTGTTCTGGCGGATATGTTGCGCTACAACCTGGACCCACGAGCTGGTGTTAAAGTGCCTCTGGCGCAGGAGCTGGAAGTTGTGCAGCATTATCTGGCGCTGTGCTCGATTCAGTTTGAGCAACGTTTGCGCTATCAACAGCAGATCCCGGAGGCCTGTCTGACCTTGGCCGTACCCAGGTTATTGCTGCAACTCTGTGTAGAGAATGCGATTAAACATGGCATTAGCCAGCTACCGGCCGGGGGTTGCATTGCGATCAGCGCCCGGATTACCGATAATCAGTTGTGTTTAACGGTTAGCAATGACGGCCAACTCCAACCAGGTACCACCGGCACAGGCGTAGGACTGGCTAATATCCGGCAGCGGCTTGATCTGCTATATCAGGGCCGTGCCAGTTTGCAACTGACACAGCAACAGCATCAGGTGCTGACTGAGATCTGTCTGCCCATGGAGTCGCTCGATGAAAGTACTGCTGGTTGACGATAGCCGCTTAGCCCGGCTGGAGCTGAAAAATCAGTTAAAACACTGCCCACAGATTGAGCTTGTTGGCGAAGCGGCCGATGTTAGCCAGGCATTACAACAGATCGCAGACACTGGCCCGGATTTATTGCTACTGGATATTGATATGCCCGGGGCAGACGGCTTTCAGCTGCTAGAGCAACTGGCGGAGCAGAATAAGCTGCCGCATGTGATCTTTGTCACCGCCTTTGACCAATACGCACTCAAATCCTTTGATTACCACGCTACTGACTATCTGCTAAAACCTGTTACCCTACCCCGCTTACAGGCCGCGCTGGCAAAGGTGCCGGCACCCAGCCAACGCCCGCAGATGACATTGCAAAGCCAGGTGTTTTTAAAAGACGGTGAGCGCTGCTATTTTGTCACGCTAGCCGATATTTACGCCTTTGAGGCGCAAGGCAACTACACCCGGGTGCACTTTGCCGCCGGTAAACCGATGATTTACCGCAACCTGAGCGCGCTGGAGCAAAAATTGCCCGCCGAGACCTTCTTTCGCGCTAACCGCAGCTGGATTATTAACACCCAATATATCCGGCAGATCGAACCGACTATCAGTGGTGGTTTTGAAGTGAGTCTTAGTGCCGAACTGAGGGTAGAAATTTCCCGCCGTCAGGCCAGCACTTTTAAACAGGGTTGGAGTTTGTGATATCTAAAAAAACCGGCTCCAGGACAGAATAACGGAAAAGCCGGTGTCGCGGTCAGTATTACACCAGCTTTTCGTTACTAAATAGTTAAAATATAACGATGCTTATCTTGTAAATTATTAATAATTGCCTAAGCTGTAATTTTCACCTGATCTAATAACTCATTGGAGCGATAACAATGAAAATCACCGCATTATTGCTACTGACCTTGTTCCTCGGCGGCTGCGCTCTGAAACCGACTCTGGAATCTGAATTGATTGGTCAGGCACGTCCGGCCATTGCGCCTTCTGAGGTGGTATTGGTAGAACGTTTACCGGAAAAGTTTGACAGAATTGCGGTATTAACTGCGATGAGTCCACCGCGGTTAAGTGCAACAGATCCAAAGCTGACTGACGAATTATTAGCGTCGCTAAAAACGCAAGCAGCTGAAGTCGGGGCTAATGGTCTGATTCTGACTACACTGCATGATGAAACAAAGCCTGTCAGGCGAACTGGTAGCCTTGATGGTAATCAAGGCTTTGCCATAACTGAAAACCAGATCCAACGTGTTGCTCAGGCTGTCGCTATTTATATTGATTAACCCGCGATCAGGGAAGCCAGGCGACTCTGCCTGGCTACTAACGGCTTACGAGGTTAAATGTACTAGCTCAGACTTGA
>NZ_LZEJ01000042.1:0-21670 GCF_001704375.1 Alishewanella sp. HH-ZS
TGTCATAGCTGAATTGATGGAAGGCATTGATGTCTTCGAGCGACTCCGACAGCATACTTTGGAGTATGCTGTTCGGTGGGAGCCTTAAAATCGTGGGGATCTATCAGGGTCAGACCGGTACCGGAGTGCTGTGGATAAGTTAGCCGGCGATGGTGTGGTAGTGAATCATCTGTTCGCGGATGGCGCCTGACAGATCTGATTGTAAATGGGGTTCTGCCTCGCTAAATGGCACGCGCAGGCCGGTGACCAGATTTATCTGATTACGGCCGTTTACCTTGCTGAGGTATAGCGCCATGTCGGCCACCTGCAATACCCGTTCCCAGTTAAACTGATGCTCTGGTACATCGGCAAAGGGTAGGTTGATAAAACCGCCACTGATGGTTACCGGAATTGTCTTACCTTCAAATTCGACTGGCAACTCGGACACTTTTCGCAATAAGGTTTGGCAAAGGTTATCGATAGCCGTTTGTTGCGGACGCTGTAGCACCAGTAAAAACTCTTCACCGCCCCAGCGGATCAACAATTCATTATCCTGACACAGCGCAGTTAGTCTTTTACTGATTTCAACCAGCACGGCATCGCCGGCCGCATGACCATAATGATCGTTAATATGTTTAAAAAAATCGATATCCAGCAGTAGTAAGCTACAAGATTCAGGCCGTGGCTCTTGGTGACGTTTAGCCATTTTTTCTTGCATGGCGCGACGATTAAACAGACCAGTCAATGGGTCGCGGATGGATTGATACTCCAATTGCTTATTAAGATCACGCAGGCGAAGGTTGGAGCGGCGTACTTTGCGGTATAGTTGCATCAGCATTATCGCAGCCAGTGACATTAAAAGGATAAACAGCAAGGTAATGCGTTGTTGTAGTTGCTTATTTTCAAGTAGTTGCTGCTGTAGCTCGTTTTGTTGCTGCAGTATAGTAATGCGCTGCGTCTGGGCTTTCATATCATAACGGGTTTGCAGATCGCTGATGCTTTTCTCGCGTTTTTCCGACATGATTTCTTCACGTAACCGTAGTTGCCACTCCAGCGTATCGGCGAGTCTTCGGTAGTCTTTTAGCTCGCGATAAGCGTTGGCGAACCAGGTCAGATAACCTTCAATTTCCGCCTTGTTACCTTTTTGCTGATAGTAAGAAAATGCCTGCTGCATTTCTGCCAGTCCTTGCTCGGCATCGTCTTGTATTGCTTTAATATAGCCGAGGTTAAAACGGATAATCTGTTCATTATCAGGATCGTTTAATGGTAGAACTTCGGTAAGCGCCTGAGTGAGTACCTGACGTGCTGACGGGTAATCTTTATGCTCAATATAGATAGAGCCGAGATTATTGAGAAAAGTCAGCGCCAGCAGCTGATTATTTTGCTGGCGGGCACCCTCAAGCCCCTGCTTATTAATAGCCTCCGCCGCGGTATAATCTTTTTGACCAGCTAACACATACCCCAGCGATAAATATAATTCAGGTAGGATCTGCGTCTGATTTTGTTGTTTAGCCTCGCTGATCAGCTCCTCCATTAGCTGGCGGGCTCGTTGCCAGTTTTGCAGCTCTGAGTGAACCAGGGCTATTTGCAGATTCAGGTAACTGCGGCGGGTTAGGGTGCGCTCGTCATTAGTTGTCATTAATGCAACCAGCGCAGCATCATAATGCACCAGCGCCTTATCATATTGACCGTCGATGCGGTATAAACGCCCTAACAGCCCGTGCACCCAATAAAGTACTCGAGGGTTTCGGGCATCCGCAAGTAACTCGCTCAGGCTATCTGCTAAAAGGTAGGCTTCATTAAGTTGATTCCGTTGAATATATACTTCTAATTCTGCTGCAATAATCTCGGCTAGCGCATTAGCACCCGGCTGCTGTTGTTTTATCGCCAGTAAATCATCCAGTACTTGTTGTGTCTCCGGTTCCTTGCGTTGATATAAATAGTTGAACAACAGATAGGTTTGAGCCCTTACCCGTGTCTCTATCGGGGTTTGCTCATTCATTAAGCTAAGAATAGCCTGAATTTGTGTTACAGAGACATCGGCATCAAAAGATTGCTGTGCTAAATACTGGTCAAGCTGAGCCTCCAGAACGGGATCGGTTCCGGGGGGAGGATTGTCTGCCTGGGTATTGAAGCTAAAGCTTAAACACAGAAGCAGCAGAAAGAATAACGCCGGCTTTAACATAGTTATAATAGTGCCGTAAACAGCAGATTTATCTGATATTTGTAACGAAATTTTACGCCAAAGTCTAGGTTGTCAAAAAATATACTTTCAAATCGCGTATAATTGGCAACAATATTTGTGCATCAGGCCCGAATTGATGGATGTAACGGAACAGCTATGACCACCCTCGAATACTTATTAATTATGTTTATGCTGGTCGCAGCCAGTGCCTTTTTTTCTATTTCAGAGATTGCGCTGGCGGCTTCGCGCAAAATGCGGCTGCGGATGTTAGCGACTGAAGGGGACCAGCGGGCAGAAAAAGTGCTGCAGTTACAGGATCATCCCGGAAATTTTTTTACTGTGGTGCAGATTGGTCTGAACGCCGTGGCGATCCTTGGCGGTATTCTTGGTGAATCGGCTTTTACCCCCTATTTCGCGGCGTTGTTAGGGTTGCTTAGTGCCGAAGCCTGGGTGCAGCCTGCAGCCTTTACGCTTTCGGTCTTTTTTGTAACCTCGTTGTTTATTCTATTTGCTGATCTGATGCCCAAACGGCTGGCGATGATTGCACCCGAGCAGATCGCACTGCGTATTGTGTCTCCGATGTTATTACTGGTGATGTTGCTACGGCCTTTTGTTTGGTTATTTAATGGCTTGGCCAATCTTTTTTTCAGTTTATTTAAAGTACCGACCATGCGTAAAGATGATATCACTCCGGATGATATCCTGGCCATGATGGAAGCAGGCGCGCAGGCTGGTGTGTTACAACAGCACGAGCATCAGCTACTGGAAAACGTCTTTGATATGGAATCGCGTACTGTGACCTCGGCGATGACGGCGCGGGAAAGTCTGATTTTCTTTACCAAAGATGAGTCACAAGACAATATTAAACTGAAAATTGCCGAGCACCCTCACGCCAAATTTTTAGTCTGCGATAAAGTTCTGGATCAGGTTGTCGGCTATGTTGATACCCGGGATATTCTGATGCAGGTGCTACACAACCAGCCGATCTCACTTAGCAAAGATGGCATAGTCCGGGCACCCTTAATTATTCCTGACACGCTAAGCCTATATGAGGCGCTGGAGCATTTTAAATCGGCCGGTATTGATTTTGCGATTATCTTAAATGAGTACGCGCTGGTGGTGGGGATTATCACGCTAAAAGATGTGATGAGTATTGTGATGGGTGAATTGGTTAGTTCTGAGGAAGAGCAAATTGTTGCCCGTGATAATAACTCCTGGCTGGTGGAAGGTTTAACCCCACTGGCGGATGTGATGCGGGTACTGGATATCGATAGTTTTCCGGATGCAGAAAACTACGAGACCATCGCCGGTTTTATGATGTATAGCCTGCGTAAGATCCCGAAACGGACTGACTTCGTGTTGCATGGTGGTTATAAGTTTGAAGTGGTCGACATTGATAGTTATAAAATCGACCAGTTGCTGGTTACCCGCATCGAGTCTTTGCCAGCGGCAAGAGCCGAATAGGGCTGGTGAGCAGGCCCTCGATGCTGAACGAGGGCCTTGCTTGTTCAAGTTAGCTTTTTGACTGTTCCGCTTGCTCTGGTTGCTTAAAGCTTTCCAGCATCTGTTCCCGGAATTTCTGTAATCCTTGCATTACCAGATCGTAGGTGCTGTCGACCCCGGCTTTAACCTCACCCTCAAATACCTGTAAACCCTGCAGAATATTAATGGCATCGGCAAAGCCTTTTTCGATCCCTTTGCCAATAATGTCCATAAAATCATTTAGCTGTTGCTCTTGATCATCTGATGGCCGCTGCTGCTGGTAAAGGGTAAATAAGCTGGTGGCAAAACCGACGATACGCCCTGCGGTTGCTTCTGGTGAGGTGTCGATGCCAGAGTCATATATTTTTTGCGCCGCATTGCTACCGAAAATCGGTTCCAGCTCTTTGTTAATGCCTTCCAGTGCGGTTTTGTATAGCAAGCTAAGCGATTTGTTACCGCTTTGCAGCGCAACCTTCTCGTTGGCTTGCATAATGGATTGGTTAAGCACATCTTTACCCGTTTTTTGCAGCATCTGGCTGTAGTTTTCCTGGGCTTTGGCGTTCGCTGTAGCTGGTAATTCGGTCTTATAACCACTGGGCCGATTGGCGTTTACCGCGACATCCGGTTTAATGGTACTCATCTGGGCGCTCCTGTTACATTTTGGCCTTAACGGGTTAACGGCTGCCCGTGATTAAACTTTAGCTTTTTTTTGCTGGTTTTTTGAGCTGTGGCATTAAAAAAAGGGAGCATTACTCGCTCCCTCTTTTTATTGTTGTTTAAGCGGCGTTAACCGGCACTTTTGCTGGTAATGCTATCCAGGCCATGACCTGTTGGCCCTTGTTCGGTGCGCCATAGTTTATAAGAGAAATATAAACCCAGTGACGCCAGTGCCGTGTATAGCCACATACCCGGAGTATAGCCAGCAATATTTTCTGGCCCGGCCAAAAATTTATCATTGAAATATCCAATAGCCTGCGGGATAGCCGCCATTCCGATTTGTTGGCAAAAGGTCATCAATGCAAAAGCAGAACCAAGCCTACGGCCGTCGACAATGTAAGCGACCGATGGCCACATCACCGCTGGAATCAATGAAAACACTATGCCCAGCAGTATGATAACCAGCAACAAAGTCAATGGAACTACCGCGCTGCCAATTAACGGTATACTTATACCTACGAGTGGGCCTGCTGGAGCGTATGTCACTATCAGAAACAGTGGCAACATTACAAGAGAGCCTATGGCCATAAAAAGCGCACGCCTACCAACGCGGTCTACCCACAGACCAAATAGTGGCGTGGCGATTATGGCGGAGACTGGCAGAATGCTGCTGAGAATACCGGCTGCTGTGCGATCAAGGCCATGCGCCTGCTGAAAGTAGTCGATAGCAAAGCTGCGAAACGGAAAAACGGTGGCGTAAAACACCACGCACAGCGCAACCACATACCAGTAAGAGGCACTAAAACTGTAAAGACCTTTAAATTCCAGTTTTTCGTTATTTTCTGCGACACCCAGGCTATAACGGCCTTCGGCGCGGCGCTCTAAAATCCAGTACAGGATAGCGGCACTGACCGAGATACCGGCGACCGCAGTGGCCAGCCATAATGGATCTTGCCAGTTGGCATACAGCGGGCTGGCAAAACCGGTCGACCAATCGGCGGCAGTTGAGCCTAAACGGGCAATTGACAAGTTAATACCAAAGGCAAAACTCAGTTCCTTACCTTTAAACCATTTTGCCATAACAGTTGTAACAGCAACGATCATGGGTTCAGCACCCAAGCCTAGTAAAAAGCGCCCGGCCAGCATCATTTCAAAGTTTGGGCTCCAGGCAGTTACGATGGCCGCAAATAAGCAAATGAGCGCGAATAGTGTAATGGCCCTTTTGGTACCCCAGCGGTCAATCAGATAGCCACCGGCCAGTAATACCAGCAGCGCGGCAATGTTATAGGCGGTAGAAAGCCAACCAATTTGTTGATAACTAAAGCCGCGCTGTTCGCGCAGTAAGTCAAGAATTGGCCAAAGGGAGTCATAGATATAGTAGTTACCAAACATCGCCAGACTGATAAACAGCAACACCATCCAGCGATAGAAAGGCGTGGGCGGGGGTAAGTCCCGCCAGGATGCATCATGCATAAAGTCATTTCTCGTTATTAGTATATAAAGGTAAAAAGGGGCCAGATCTGCCGATCTCACCCCATTCTTGACCTGATAACTGTACCCGAGCTGACAGCCAGCTGCAAGCGAGCTTCGGGGTCAGATACCGAAGCGCGGGACCCCGAAGCGCGGGGATAATCGGTATAGCCTTTGGCATCGTGGGTGTAGAAGGTGGCAACGTCGGGCTGGGCCAATGGCAGGCCTTGTGCCAGCCGCTCGACCAGATCCGGGTTAGCGATAAAGGCACTGCCAAAAGCTACCGCATCAGCTTTGCCAAGACCAATTACCTGATTGGCCTCAGCCAGATCATAGCCCATATTTACCACCAGTTGCCCCTGATAATGAGCACGGGTGGCGCTCACGACATCGCCAAATTGCAGGCCGGCAAAGTCGGCGCGCATCAGGTGCAGATAAGCCAGCTTTAATGGGCTTAATGCTTTGGCCAGATAGCTGATCAGACCAATAGGGTCACTGTCTTTGGCACTATTAAAGCTGTTTAGCGGTGATAAGCGCAGGCCCACCCGATCGGCACCCCAGACACTGATGACTGCCTGCAGCACTTCCATTAAAAAGCGTGCGCGGTTTTCCAGACTGCCGCCATAACGGTCAGTGCGATTATTAATACCATCACGCAGGAACTGGTCAATTAAATAGCCATTGGCGCCATGCACTTCTACACCGTCAAAGCCGGCTTGTTTGGCATAGATCGCCGCCTGGCGGAATTGCTCGACTACCTCTGCAATCTCAGCAGTCGGTAATTGCCGCGGCGCGGTGTAGTTTTTTTTACCCTCAGGCGTGTGAGTGTAATCGTCGATGGCGTCGGTGCCTGCTGAAACCGGCACCTTACCGTTATTTAAGGCCGGGTGGCAGGCGCGGCCGCCATGCCAAAGCTGTAGAAAAATCTTACCATCTTGTGCATGTACAGCCTGAGTAACCTGCCGCCAGGCATTGGCATGCGCGGCCGAGTAAATGCCCGGTTCGCGGTAAAATGCAGAGTTGCCTTCCGCAATCATGGTGGCTTCTGCGATTAATAAACCGGCACTGGCACGCTGGGCATAATGCTCGGCCATCAGTTCGGTGGCGTAGTGGTCCAGGGTAGCGCGGCAGCGGGTTAAGGGTGCCATCAGGATGCGGTTTTTTAGCGCCACAGCGCCCAGTTTTATTGGTGAGAATACGGTATTCATAGCACTCCGGTTAGTTTAGGGTTGTTAATTACAGTCCGGGCTAGATATGGGCGCGGTTGCGGTAAGACCAGTGCAATAAATCCAACTAATCTTTCGATTTTCTGCACTTTTTAGCCTGGACTGGGTTTTAAGTCGATATTGGCGCTAACTTTGCCATTACGCATCCGATGGCGCCCGGGATCGGTTACAATAAGGCTCTGAGTAGAAACAGGATCACCGGCTTTGATTGAATATAAATCGGCAGCGTTTTATCGCAGTGCATTGGCGCTTTGTGTGGCCGCCGCTGCGGTATTTGCCAATTTGCATCTGATGCAACCGCTCTTGCCGGAGTTAAGCCGACAGTTTCAGCTCTCGGCGTTAACGGTAAGCTTGGTCTATACCATAGGTACTCTGTGTCTGGGCTTGTCGTTACTGGTGTATGCGGCGCTATCCGATGCCTGGGGGCGTAAAAAACTGCTGTTAATCACCCTGGTTGGCATGACGCTCAGTACGCTGGTCCTCAGTCAGGTTTCGTCATTTCAGGCGTTGCTGTTTTGGCGTGCGGTGCAGGGGCTTTTTCTCGGTGGCCTGCCGGCTATTGCCATTGCCTGGATGGGCGAAGAGTACAGCAAACCCGCGCTGGTCAGTGCGGTTGGGCTTTATATCAGTGCCAATTCGCTGGGCGGTATCAGCGGCCGTTTATTATCGGGGGCCATGGCCGACCTTGGCCACTGGCAGTGGGTGTTCTATCCAATGACGCTGCTGGGTTTACTGAGTTGCTGGCTGGTATGGCGTTATTTACCCGCCTCGTTACAATTTCAGCGCCAACCATTCCGGCTGAAACAAGCCTTAAGTGATAACCTGTTTCATCTGCGCCAGCCGTTGCTATTGTTGGTGTACTTGATTGGTGGCCTGAATTTTCTGGTGTTTTTAAATCAATATACCTATATCGCTTTCGTGCTGGCGGCCGCTCCGTTTTCCCTGAGTAGTAGTTTGATTGGCTTGCTGTTTGTCACCTATTTAACCGGCACTGTCGGCTCAGCATTATCGGCAAAAATTGCGGCGCGCTTGTCTGCACCCGGCGCCATGGCGGCCGGTATTCTGATTATGATGCTGGGGTCGGTCATTACCCTGTGGCAAAGCTTAGTGCTGATTGGCGCAGGCTTTTTTATCAGTGCCTTTGGCTTCTTTTTATGTCACTCACTGGCCAGTAGCTGGGTTAGTCAACATGCGCTCCGTGCTAAGGCCAGCGCCAGTGCGCTTTATCTGGTGTTTTACTATCTGGGCGCCAGCTCGGGGACTTTATATCTGCAGCCGTTCTGGCAGGCAGGGCAGTGGTTGGGCGTGGTGAAAGGCTCGCTGTTAATGTATGGCCTGACGTTATTACTTTGTCTGCTGCTATGGCGACTTAAGCGGCAAACTTCTGCTACAGCAATGCCAGCTCGGAAGCACTAAGCGGTCGCAGCTCGCCTGCTGCTAAGCTGCCAAGCGCCAGATTACCAATAGCGACCCGGCACAGATCCTGTACCCGATAACCAAGCTCGCGGCACATATAACGAATTTGCCGGTTCTGGCCTTCATATAAGATAACTTCAAATTGGCTTGTGCTAAGCGGCCGCGCCTGGCAGGGGCGGGCCTGGTAGCGATGCGGCCCGACTTGCCAACTGATACCTGCTGCAAAGCGAGCACTGAGATCTGCTGCAAGAGGTTTATCCACCTCAACCCAATAGGTTTTGGCCTGTTTGGCACCCGGATGTAATAACCTTTGGGTTAGGGCACCGTCGTTGGTTAGTAGCAGCAGGCCGCGCGAGTCCTTATCCAGCCGGCCAACCGGGTAGAGCCTGGCAGGTAAATCGCGAAGTACCGCCGCGATACTGGCCGGATCTTCGGGTCGGATATTGCAGTCAATACCCACAGGTTTATGGTACAGGTAATAGCTTAGCTTGGCCGGGGTAGGCAAGGGCTTGCCATCGACACAGATGGTGCTGGCATCGGACAGGTGCAGGGTATGGCTGGCCGGTTGGCCATTGATGCTTACCCGGCCGGCCGTGATTAACCGGCTGGCTGCCCGGCGCGAACATAAACCACTTTGTGCAATCAGCAGCGCCAGGCGTTTGCCATCTGCTGAGGTTGCACTGCCCGTTGCTGCGGCGTCGAATTCATTATTCTGCAAGCTATTCGTCATAAAACTGCCATGCTGCTACCGGATAATAGCAGCCGTTATACCTTCCTTCCTGGATATTACTCTGCGATTGAGTGCTGGGGGCCTTTGGCCCCCGCTTTTTTTTGCGAAGTCAGTTACTGACTAACGAGTCTGGTTGGATAACGCTGAAAAATCAGATTGACGGTATCGTTGATCGCCTGCTGCGGTTGCTGCATAGCTTTGTTGGATAGCCGACCTTCCAGCATCCCCTGCCAGATCACTCTATTGGCTGAGGCATCAATCACTTCGATTAATACTGACCCCACTTTATAGTCGACCTTTTCGACGCCGCCATAGAGCGGAAAGCCAACACTAAAAGCGCTGTTGCGGCCAAAAAAGCCAAAGCCGGTGTTAACACTAAAAGGCGAGCTACGCACATCCTGGCGGTTTTCAACATTGGTCAGATAGTTCACCAGCAATTGCGGTGCGGTTTCGTCCAGCGTATAACCCAGAGCAGCCATTTCACGGCTGATAGCAGTTTTAAAATGTTGTTCCAGCAGCGGATCATAGGCCGGCTTGGCGGCCTCTTCGCCTTCTGCCGGCGCTGCCTGATAAAAGGCAAAGCGCTGGTACTGGCTGAAATTGACGCTACGATCATAATCGATATTGGCCTGACGCGGACTGCTGGCGCAGGCTACCAGCATTAAACTGGCACAAAGTAATAAGGCGGTTGGCAACAATTTCATGATAGGACCCTCGGTAATACAGCCTTTGGCTATTGAACGGCCTTTGGTCTGCTGCAGATCAATTTGGTAGCAGTGTACCTGAATTTGACTGCTATCGATAAGAATAGTTTAGTAAAAGGGCGTGAACGCCCGCTGAAAGCCAGCGGGCAATAAGATGGCAGAACGCCTTAGAATTGATAGTTAAACTGCACACCCAGCACATGGGCTTTGTTGCGGTAGTTTGCCTGCAGGTTGGCCTGATTCAGCCGGTTATCGGCAACACCATACTCAAACTCATTAATGGCGACATCATCCATAAACATATAGCCGTAGGCCAGATCCAACGTGCTCTGGGCAGAGAGCCGGGTGGTTAAACCCGTGGTTAACCAGATCCGATCTGAGGTTGGGATCCGTGCTGTTTTGTGAACTGTGCGGATCGGGTTTTCGTCATAGGCGATGCCGGCACGTAATGTTAAATCAGCCTGATACTGATAAGTTGCGCCGAGCGAAAAAGACCAGGTATCGTGCCAGTATTCCGGGATATAGCCAATATAACCCGTGCCACCTAACTGGGCACCGGTACTGAGGGAGATACTGGGGTTAGCATCTTTGCTGACGATATCGATACTTTTAAATACACTCCAGCCAGTCCACAGCACGCTCCCCTGTATACTGAGTTTGGCATTAAGCTGCTGATCCAGACTAAAGGTCAGGGTCGCAGGTGTGGTCAGCGCCAGTTTACTGCGTTCCGTCAGCAGGTCGCGTGCTGCAAAACGCCCGGTACTGGCATCCACCAGTGGCAGGCCCGGAGCAACGCTGATAAGCCCTGGGGTATTGCCCGCCGTGGCTGCCGTAATAGGGGTATTGGTAATTTCGGAGTCGCCACTTAGGGTATAACGGACCGCAGAATGGTAAATCAGCGCCAGCCGGGTACCGCTTAGCGGCTCAGCATGCAGGGCCAGTGTATATCCCAGACTAACGTCACTGCCTGTGACTTCATAATGACTATCACAGAAGGCGGCGTTAGACAGATCGCGCCCGGCCAGCTGCGCAATACCGCTACCCAGCTCACATAAACCTGAGTGATCTTTGTATTTGGATAAGGTGCCTTCAGCGCGGTTCAGACTGATGGCGCCACCAACGGAGAGCCAGTCAGTTAATTTGTAACCGAGCGCCGGTTGCAGGCTTAGGATCTGAACGGCCGTTTCATCGGCAAAGTAGCGGCCAACCCAGTCTTGCTGGTAGTTGGAAGACAGGCCAAAGGGCACATAAAAGCCGAGGCCCCAGCTTAAATCGTCGTTCAGTTGCTGACTATAAAAGGCAAAAGGCACCACTTCGGTTAGCAATACCTTACCGTGATCCCGGCCTGTCACCTCCAGGCCGCGGGCATTCACCGCCTGGGCATCGCTGTAGCGGGTACGGGCATGGATCAGGTTTAAGCCACCGGAAAAATGCTCGCCCTTAAGCTCGGTTAAGGCTGCAGGGTTGGAATAAACCAACGTTGCATCAGTAATTTGTGCACCGCGACCGGCATAGGCATTGCCCATGCTACTGACAGACTGCTCCAGTAATTTATAACCTTCCGCCTGCACAGTCAGGCTACTCAGTGCCACTAAAACGGCAGTGGCGACCGAGGTTTTTCTTAGCATAAGTTGTACACCTTGTTGGGACAAAAGGTGCGCAGTATAGAACGATTATTATTTAGAGTACAGACTCTAACGTGGGTTTGCGATGTTCTGGTCTGATGAGCTTCGGGGTCAGATCCTTAGGCTCTGACCCCGAAGCTCCCACAACGAATAAACGAATTTTGCCTAAAAGGTGGTGTGTTTTACTAATTTTTGGTGTTTCAATTGTCGTGATTTGTAACAATTTAAAGCTAAGTAGCTGATCTTAAATCTATTAAACTATTGGCATAGTGGCTGCAATTTAGAAAGCGTCAGATTAACAGTAACGGGTTGAAATCAACCCTTTATGCAAGGAACACGAAAATGAAAACGATAATGCCGCTTGCGGCCGCCGTGCTGTGCAGTACCTTAGTCTTAACCGGTTGTAATAAAGCGCAAAGTAGTATTAATGCCACCGCTGCGACTGAAGTCGCTGTGCCGGTAGAAATTTCTGTGGCGAAGAATGGCGCCATCAGCAGTAGCTACCGTACCACCACCACCTTAACGGCACGGGCTGAAGCCGAAGTGATGGCAAAAAGCAGTGGGCTGGTGCAGAAAATCCTGGTTGAAGAAGGCGATCAGGTACAGGCCGGACAATTACTGGCGGTGCTGGAGAACGAGCGGCAGCGTCACCAACTGGCGAAAGAGCGGGCGGAATTAGGTCGCTTAAGTTCTGAACTGACCCGGATGACCGAAATGCATCAACGCCAGTTGGTCAGTGCCGATCTGTATGAAAAATTAAAATGGCAGGTTGCGGCAATGCAGGCTGCAGTCGAGCTGGCTGAGCTGAATTTACGGGAAACGGAAATTCGCGCGCCGATAGCTGGTGTCGTGGCCCGTCGTTATGTTAAGGCCGGCCAACTGATCAGCCAGTTAACGCCGAATTCGTTATTTCATCTGGTTAGCGAAACCGAGCTGGAAGCCGTTGTGCATTTACCTGAGCAGCAAGTGCTGCAAGCACAAGCCGGACAACAGGCGGTGCTGAGCTTTGCCGGCGTGCCGGAAGTTAAGGCGGCGGTAAGCCGGGTCGCGCCAGTGGTGGATGCCAGCTCAGGCACAGTGCGTACCACCTTGTTAATTGACAACAGCGCGCGCCAGTTAAAAGCCGGGATGTTTAGCCAGGTAGAAATTAAATTTGATACCCGTGACAACGCGTTATTGGTACCAAAGCGGGCATTGCTGACACTGGATAATCTGCCGGGCGTGCTGGTACTGGATGCCGAGAGCCGTATTGTGCGCCGGCCGGTGACCCTGGGCTACACTGCCGATAACGTGGTGGAAATTATCAGCGGCGTCGAAGCCGGAGAGCAGGTCGTGGTGGCAGGGCATGCCGCGTTAAAAGAGCAAAGCCTGGTCAAAGTCGTATCTGAGCGCGAATTCTGACAGGGACGAGAAGATGAAACTAGTAGAAACTGCCGTGGCCCGTCCGGTCACGGTCTGGATGTTCACGCTTGCCATCCTGCTGTTCGGGATGGTGTCAGTAGGTCGGTTAGCGGTTAATTTGTTACCTGACTTGTCTTATCCCAGTTTAACGGTGCGCACCACCTACGTCGGTGCCGCACCGGCTGAAGTGGAGCAACTGGTTAGTAAGCCGGTAGAAGAAGCACTCGGTATCGTCAAAGGCGTGCGTAAAGTCACCTCGGTCTCCCGTGCCGGTCGCTCTGACGTAGTGCTGGAGTTTGACTGGGGCACTGACATGGATCTGGCCTTGCTGGAAGTGCGGGAAAAGCTCGATGTCCTGTTCCTGCCACTGGATGTCGAAAAACCGTTGTTACTGCGCTTTAACCCTAATTTAGATCCGGTAGTACGCTTATCGCTGTCCAAGCCGGAGATGAACCAGGCTGATTTAGTGGCAATGCGCACCTTCGCCGAAGAAGAATTCCGCCGCAAACTGGAGTCCTTTCCGGGTATTGCTGCCGTGCGGCCCGATGGCGGTTTAACTCAGGAGATCCAAATCCTGGTCGACCCGCAAAAACTCAGCCAGCTGCAGCTGGATATCAGCCTGATCACCCAGCGTTTAAAAGCCGAAAATATCAACCTGGCCGGTGGCCGGCTGGAAACTCCGGCTTATGATTATCTGGTGCGGACGATCAATCAGTTTGCCAATTTAACGGAAATTGAAAATCTGTATCTGGCTACCGTTGGTAACAGTCAGATCCGGTTAAAGGATGTGGCACAGGTCAAGGATGCCTTTGCCGATCGGCAGAGTATCAGCTATATCAATGGCGCTCAGGGCATTGAACTGGCGATCTATAAAGAAGGCGATGCCAATACGGTAAAGGTCGCCGAAGGTTTGTTATCCCGTCTCGACGAATTGAAAAAGATGCTGCCAGCCGGTTATCAGCTGGATGTGCTCTATGATCAGTCGCAATTTATTAAACAGGCGATCAGCGACGTGAAATCGGCCGGTATTATCGGCGGTATCCTGGCGATGCTGGTGCTGTATCTGTTTTTACGTAATGTCTGGGCGACGGTCATTATCTCGGTATCGATCCCGGTGTCAGTGATCGCCACCTTTAATCTGATGTACGGTCAGGATATTACGCTAAATATGATGAGTCTGGGTGGTATTGCGCTGGCAGTTGGCTTGCTGGTGGATAATGCCATCGTGGTACTGGAGAATATTGCCCGCTATAAAGAGCAGGGCATGCCGGCGAAAGACGCGGCGCGTAAGGGCGCCGGTGAAGTATCGATGGCGATCACGGCCTCCACCCTGACCACCGTAGCCGTATTTTTCCCGCTGGTATTTGTCGAAGGCATTGCCGGCCAGCTGTTTCGCGATCAGGCGCTGACGGTGACCTTTGCCTTGTTAGTCTCTTTGGTTGTCGCGTTAACCCTGATCCCAACCATGGCCGCGCGCTCCTGGCAAAAAGGCGCTGCAGCAACCGAGATCACGCCTTTACCCTCCTTGAAACCCAGCCGCTGGTATCACTGGCCGCTGTTGCCGCTGCGTGCGGCCGGGCGTTTGCTACATCTTTCAGTGCTGGCGCTGCTGACGTTACTAAGCTTGCTGGGCAAAGCCATTGCCAAGGGGGCTTATTGGTTATTCCGGCCTGCGGTATTGCTGGTGCAGGGGCTGTTAAAAGCAATTGAAGCGCTCTACCTGCGCTTGCTACGCGCTGCGCTGGCAGCCAAAACGCTGACCCTGGCTTTAACGCTAACGGCTGCGGCGCTGTGTTTTAGTCTGTTGCCGCGCCTGGGTGCGGATGTGATCCCGCAGCTGAGTCAGGGCGAGTTCTATGTCGATGTGCAATTACCGGTCGGGACAGCTATTGAGCAAACCGATACCTTGTTAAAGCAATTATCCGGGCAACTGAAGCAGTATCCGGTGGTAGAACGCAGCTATGGTTTAGCCGGTACCGGCGCCCAGATGTCAGTAGATCCTGCGATCGGCGGCAGCCATTGGGGCCGCCTGCATGTGGTGATGGTAGAGGATAGCAATGCTGACGATGAAGCCCTGGTGCAGGAAGAATTACGCCGCACCCTGGCATTGTTGCCAGGGGTAACGAGCCGCTTTGACCGGCCGCAATTGTTTAGTTTCAGTACACCGCTGGAAATTGAGATCAGTGGCTATGATTTGGCCCAGCTGTCTGAGTCTGCTGAACGGCTGGTTAATTTGCTGGAGGCGGATAATCGCTTTACCGATATTAAATCCAGCCTAAGACCAGGTCAGCCGGAAGTGACCCTGTATTTTGACCATGCCCGCTTATCGCAGCTGGGGATGACGGCGCAGCAGGTCGCGCGCCGCGTTGCCACCTATATCGGTGGTGAAGTGGCCGGTCAGTACTCATTGCATGACCGCAAAATTGATATCCGGGTGCGGCTGGATGAGCAGTACCGTCAACATGAATTGCAGCTGGCCGAGTTGATTATCAATCCTGGTGCAGCCGAACCCTTGCCGTTAAGTGCGGTGGCGCAAATTCGTCGCGAAGTCGGCCCCAGTGAAATTACCCGGGTGGGCCAGCAGCGGGTGGCGTTGGTGACGGCCAACCTGGCTTATGGCGATTTGGAGCAGGCGACCGCCGCCGCCGAGGCCGCGCTGGCGCAGTTGGTCTTATTACCGGGCCAACAGGCGCTGGTGATGGGGCAAAGTGAAGAGATGGCGCGGGCGTACAGCTCATTAATGTTTGCTTTACTGCTGGCGGTATTCCTGGTCTATCTGGTGATGGCATCGCAGTTTGAAAATCTGCTGCAACCCTTGTTGATCCTGTTTACGGTGCCGCTGGCGGGGGCAGGTGCGGTACTGGGGCTTTGGCTTACCGATACCCGTTTGTCGGTGATCGTGTTTATCGGTTTAATTATGCTGGCCGGGATCGTGGTTAATAATGCCATAGTCCTGATTGACCGCATTAACCAGCTGCGTGCTGAAGGGTTGGCGCTGCAGGAGGCCATTATTGCCTCGGGGCAAAGCCGGTTGCGCCCGGTGTTAATGACCACCCTGACCACAGTACTGGGCTTACTGCCGCTGGCACTGGGCACCGGTGAGGGCAGTGAAATCCGCGCCCCGATGGCGATCACAGTGATCGCCGGTTTAAGTTTGGCCACGTTGTTAACGCTGGTATTTATTCCGGTGCTGTATAGCCTGCAGCGGGATAAGGCAGTGGCAGTAGAGCAGGAGGCAACGCTATGAGCCAACAGCCTTTAGACGATACGTTAACCAGTAACAGCACCAATCACGCCGGATCGGCAGCGGACGAGCAAAAGCCAATCTGGTTAACCCGGGTGGCACTGCGCCGGCCGGTGACTATCTGTATGCTGTTTATCTCCATGTTGTTATTCGGTGGTTTAGCCAGTCGGCTGCTGCCACTGGAGATGTTTCCTGGCATTGATATCCCGGAGTTGTACGTCAATGTGCCTTATCCGAATGCCACACCGGCTGAAGTGGAGCGGCTGATCACCCGGCCGCTGGAAGAGGCACTGGCGACCGTCAGTGGTATTAAAGAACTGCGTAGCTTCGCCAATGAAAACAGTGGTGATATTTCACTGCAGTTTCGCTGGAGTGAGAATATCAGCAGTAAGAGTCTGGAAGTGCGGGAGCGGCTGGATACGGTGCGCCACTTGTTGCCGGCAGATGTAGAGCGGGTACTGGTATTCCAGTTTAACACCAGCGATATGCCGATATTTCAGTTACGGATCTCCTCTGAGCGCGATCTGGCGATGGCTTATGACTTGCTGGAACAACAAATAAAACGGCCGCTGGAGCGGGTACCCGGTGTTTCTAAAGTTGAGCTTTATGGGGTGGAAAAGCGTCAGGTGATTATCCGCCTGGACCCGGATCGGATGCGGGCGTTACAGGTTGACCCTACGGCATTATTAAATCAGTTACGCGGCAGCAACTTTGCTTTAAGTGCCGGTGAGCTGCGTAACGGCGAGCAAAGTGTGCTGGTAAAACCGCTTGGTGAGTACAAAGAACTGTCGGAAATTGCCGCCTTGCCGATCCGGCCGGGCCTGCAACTGCGCGAGGTCGCCAGTGTTGAACTGGAGCTGCCAAAACGCGAAGACGGCCGGCATTTAAACCAGACCTATGCAGTGGGGATGAACGTTTACAAAGAGTCTGGCGCGAATCTGGTCGAGGTGGCCAAGGCCGCGATGCAGGTGGTAGCCGCCGCCGATGCCAACCCGGCCTTTAATGGTATCAGCCTGTATGTGATGGACGATTTGGCCGACAATGTCACTAAATCGCTGCGTGACTTGCTGCAAGCCGGTGCTATAGGTGCCTTGCTGTCTTTTATTGTGCTGTATTTATTCCTGCGTCATCTGACGACTACGCTGATTGTGGTGCTGTCGGTGCCAGCGGCAATCGTGATTGCGCTGGGTGCCATGTATTTTATGGGCTACAGCCTGAATATTCTCAGTATGATGGGCCTGATGCTGGCGATCGGTATGTTGGTCGATAACGCTGTTGTGGTCACTGAGAGCATTTTCCGTGAGCGGGCACAGGGCGGCGATCTGCGCGCAGCAACTGAACGCGGGGTAAAACGGGTTGGGCTGGCGGTGCTGGCCGGCACCGCGACCACCGCCATCGTATTTTTACCGAATATTATCGGTGAAAAGATGCAGCTGACCATTTTCCTCGAGCATGTGGCTATCGCCATTTGCTTATGTCTGGCGATCTCGCTGCTGTTATCCCTGACGTTGATCCCCTTGCTAACCACCAAACTTAAGGTACAGCCGGTCAGTGATCCGCAAGGCTCAGCTCTAGATCGTGGCTATCGGCGGCTGCTGACCAAGGTGATGCACTGGCCTAAAACCGCAACGCTGCTGGCAGTGCTGGTATTACTGAGTGCAGCACTGCCTTTTTCGCAAATTGGCAGCAGCAACGAAGATGAAGAAGACCGTGGCCGGCTGTTTTTAAACTATAACATCCAGGGGAATTACAATCTGGAAGAGGTGCGCGCTGAGGTGTCAGCGATGGAGGCCTTCTTATATAGCCGCAAAGACGAGTTCTATATCGAGTCGGTATATAGCTATTACCGCTCCGGGCATGCCATTTCGATTATTTTGCTACAAGAACAGGTGCCGGTTGAGCTTAATAGTCTGAAGGAGCAAATTCGCAAGGAATGGCCGCCACTGGTGCGCGCCAGACCGAGTTTTAGCTTTGGTAATGATAACAGCGGGCTGCGCCTGCATTTACTGGGCAACTCGACTGAGCGCTTACTGGAACTGGCTGCTGAGCTGGAGCCGGCATTACAAAGCTTACCGGCTGTAGCAGAGGTACGCTCGGATCTGGCGCGTGGGCAGCAGGAAGTGCAGATTTTGTTTAATCGCCCCGAGCTGGAGCGCTTAGGGCTTTCGGCCAATCAGGTAGCGCAAAGTGTGGCCTTATCGCTTCGGGGCGTGAATCTGCGGACCTATCGCAGCGCCGAGCAGGGAGAGCTGCAGATCCGGCTGATTTATGACGAGCGCATTAGCCGTTCCTTGTCTGAATTAGCCGACTTACCGGTTGCCGTGGTGGCGGGCGTCAGTATTCCGCTGTCGCAGCTGGCTGAGCTAAAAGTGGTGCCAAGGCTGCAGTCGATCCGTCGCTTTAACCGCGAAACCGGTGTTGCCTTGCAGTTGTCACTGCAAAAAGATATCAGTATGGATCAGGCGCGTAAGGAAATTGGTCAACTGATGCAGCAGGTGCAATTGCCGGATGGTTATCGTTGGTCCTATCAGGGCGGCTTTACCCGCCAGAACGAGGAGCAGCAGGTGATGCTGGTGAATATGCTGCTGGCATTAGCGATGATCTATATTGTGATGGCGGCCTTGTTTGAGTCTTTGTTAATGCCCAATGCGGTGATTGGCAGCTTGCTATTCTCCTTTGTTGGTGTGTTCTGGACCTTCTTTATTACCGGCACTGGCCTTGGGGTAATGGGGATGATCGGCATGCTGGTGCTGATGGGCATCGTCGTAAATAACGGCATAGTACTGGTTGATCGTATTAATCAGGATCGGGCGTTAATGCCTAATCTGCCGCTGAAAAACCTGATTATCGAAGCCTGTACCGCACGCTTAAAGCCTATTCTGATGACAGTTGCGACCACCGTCTTAGGGCTGGTACCACTGGCGCTGGGTGGCACCGCCATTGGTGGTAATGGCCCAAGCTATGCGCCGATGGCGATTGCCATTATTGGTGGCTTGTTGTTCTCTACCCTGACCAGCTTATTGCTGGTGCCGCTTAATTACTATGGTTTAGTAAAACTGCGTACCGCAACAGGGCGTTTGCTGGCCCGCAGCGGTTTGTGGCAGCGGCGTTTATTGCGTCAGGCTTAATAGCTGGGCCCGGGAATCGCTCCCGGGCGCAGGCTTGGCTTTTCTGCAGCCAGCAGTTATACTGCGCGCCTCTTTAAGGGAGTAATCGGCCGTAAGGCGCCTATATCAACATACTTGTGCCGCATGCATATGGTATAGGCAGCAGGTTCAGCAGCGCTGGCTTGTGTGATGAGACTTAAGACAAGGTACTGACCTAAAGCGGGAGTCAGCCCTTGTCTTTTGTCAATAAGATCCCGCTAGCTGCAGGATATTATGGACGCTTTATTATCTTCTTTTACCGCTGTCGCCATTGCTGAAATCGGTGACAAAACTCAACTGCTCTCCCTGTTTTTAGCTGCGCGTTTTCGCAATAAAACCGCCATTATCGCCGGTATTCTGGTGGCGACCTTATTAAATCATGCGGCATCAGCCTGGTTAGGCGTTTGGGCGGCGCAGTTTATCCCTGCCGGTTGGGGCCCGTGGTTGTTAGGTGGCTCCTTTATCGCTGTGGCGCTATGGCTGCTGATCCCGGATAAAGACGATAGCGACGATACTGCCATGCTAAAGTACGGCGCCTTTGTTGCCAGTTGTGTGCTGTTTTTCCTGGCCGAGATTGGCGACAAAACTCAGGTGGCAACGGTGATCCTGGCGGCGGCGTTTGACGATGCGGTCTGGATGGTGATCTGGGGCACGACGCTGGGTATGCTGGCCGCCAACGTGCCGGTGGTCTATGCCGGTAGCTGGTTACTGCAAAAAATTTCGCTCGATTGGGCACGACGTAGCGCCTGTGCAATCTTCATCTTGCTCGGTATCGCTACCATTATCAGCGGCTAACTTATCCACAGCACTCCGGTACCGGTCTGACCAGTTAAGGTGCCTTAAAAAGGCTTCAGGTAGGATTCAGTTCTGTTGGTAATAATCGACAGCAGTATTTAATGGGGAATATTATGCGTAAAATGGTTTTAGTTTTCGCTCTGACCGCAACCAGTGCTGCTGTGTCGGCAACGACAGTTTTAACTGAACAAAATATTGCCCGGCTGGAAGCGGCGTTACCGGAGCTGGTTGCTATCGAGCAGGATAATCCACAAGGGCTAACTAAACTGCGGCTAAAAAAGCATTGTGACTGGCAGCAACATGCCAGTGACTTACGCCAGCAGGAGCATGGCAAGGGGTATGTGGCTGAGGTTGATCAGGTTCTGGCAAAACATCAATTAACAGCGCCGCTGTTTTTAGAGTTAACCGCGAAAGGCAGTTGGCCACTATTACAATCATTACAACCGGTACAACAACTGACCCGCCAGAGCTTACCCTTTTTACCTGAGCCACAGCGGCGCATCGCGGAGCAGAAAATTCAGCAAACCGAGCAGATGCAACAAGCCATCGGACCTTGTTTGACTGCTGCCGATAAGACTGCCCTAAAGCAATATCAGCAGCGGCTGTTAAAGTTAGCTGCCAGTTTACCGGGTGCCGCGTTTTAACGCCCACCAGGTAAATAAGCTGGCACTGCCAAACATCAGTAAACTGTAAACGCTTGGTGCAATCGACATCGCTGAGCTTTGCAGAATACCAGTAGTAATTAGCAGTGCCAGGGTGCCATTTTGTAAGCCTACTTCCAGACAGATGGTCCGCGCTTGTTGCTCGCTATGTAGCAACCAGCGCCCCAAACCATAACCCAGAGCCATCGACAGCAGATTTAGTGCCAGCGCCGCCGGGCCGCTTAGCAGCAGATAGTGCCAAAGCGTATCGCCTAAATCATAGGCAATACTGATAATCAGCAGCAGTAATACCAGTACCGAAAAACGGCTGATTTGTGGCTGGGCGCGCTCGGAAAAATGCGGAAACTTCGCTTTGACTAACATGCCGATAATCACCGGGATCACGCCAACGACCAGTAAGGTTAACCAGGTTTTAAGTAGCGGTAATTGCAATAAACTCTCGGCGCCTAGAAACTGTTGCATCGCCCAGGCGGCTAAAAAGGGCAGGGTAAAGGGTGTCACGAAACCGACCAGTGCCGTCAGGGATACTGATAAGCCAACGTCGGCTTTGGATAAATAGCTATATAAGTTCGACGTAGTGCCACCCGGACAGAGTGCCAGGATAAATAAGCCGACCGCCAGCTCCCCCTGAAGTTGAAACACCGCAATCACACCAAGCGCCAGCAGCGGCAGTAGTATCAGTTGTGCCACGGCACCGACGAAAAATGCTTTCGGCTGGGTTGCGACTTGGTGAAAATTCTGCGGTCGCAGGCTCATGCCGACACCGGTCATAATAAAGATCAGTGCTAGCGGTAAACCAATCTGAGTTAAAGTTTCGAACATAAGGCGTTAATGTTTAAAGCAGAATATCGACTAACCTAACCTGTTGTTCCTTTTAGAGCAACCCCAACTTATCCACCGCACTCCGGTACCGGTCTGAGGTCCGAGGCTGATAGATCCCCACGATTT
>NZ_LZEJ01000043.1:0-20468 GCF_001704375.1 Alishewanella sp. HH-ZS
GGGGATTTGTGTATAAGAGACAGCGCGGCAGCGGGGGCTTAGTTTGTTTTAACCACGCTTTTAATCGTGCTTAGTTAGCGCGGATCTCTAACAAGGTTGACCCACGCTCAGTGCCATTAGCATCCCTGAACGACATCACGCCCATGTAAGGGAGCGTTGAGCGCTGCAAATTACGGGTATTCAGCGTTATGTTGTTATAACGACCGGTTACCGCACGGGTTGGAGCCAGGATCTGTGACGTTACATTGTCATTTTGGTCAACTATCCACATTGGGATGGTGTAGGTAACCTGAGCTGCACCTTTTAAATCGCGTGGATGAACCCAAACGATATAGAAGTTACGGGCTGCAACATCTGCTGCCGGAGCTGGATCACGTAATACAATATCTTCAAAGCCACTGTCACTGGTAGACGATGCTACAAATGCACAGCTATTATTGATACAGCGATATACATACAGGTCCAGAATCGCACCTGGTACATCTGCCAGGCCTTCGTTTAACATAAAGCGAGCCACCCGAGTACCTGCCGGAATTAACACAGTATGGGTGCCAAGGCTTGGATCGTTAAACTGGAAGGTGCGATCCGGATCTTGTGGGATGGTGCGCGTACCACCAAACGGAGCTGCAAGACCAACCTTGGTGGTTGAGGTATTACCGGTGTAGTTAAACAGCACAGGGAAGGTTACCCGACCAGAACTGGCCGCAACCTGAGCTGAAATCACTGCAGGTGCCTCCAATAATGGTGGCTCAATGGCGCGGATAGCGATTGGGCTACGTACTTCATAGGTACCGTTACTTAAGGTCAGAGCACCGAAACGCCAGCTGTTATAAACTGTGGTAGCCGTTGTGCGGAAACGTACTGCATAACGTGCGATACCGTTGGCAGGCACGCTCAGTGAGTTACTCTCAATCCACTGACCATTTGCTAATACCAGAGGTGTGGCAGTAATTCCTGCCGGCGCGTTAACACTAATATTGTAAACAGAGGCAACACCCGATACGTCTTTTACCTCTCTATACACTACCCGATTGCGATCTAACTGACCAATGCCAATAGAGGGCAGGTTCAACTGGCTTGCTTCGAAGCTATAACCGGCGTTAGCGTAGGTATCACAGCTAAAGCCAGTGGCATTCTGCACGAAGGCTCTGGCGTTCAGGCCGCACAGGAAAGCGTAGTAATGCGCTGCGCTAACATCATAGACCAGACCTGGATTGGCTGCACTGGCTGGTACCGCGTGGCCGGCGCCAAAGTCGAAAGGATCAGCTGCAGTTGCCCCACTTTCCTTCGTTACGTTCTGTCGCGCAGTGGTCATCAAGGCTGATTTAATCATAGCCGGAGACCATTCAGGATTTGCGCCACGAAGTAAAGCCGCCATACCAGCAATATGCGGGCTGGACATTGAAGTACCTTGCAGATAGACAAAGGGAACATTCGGGCGAGTTAACAACGGGCCCTCAGAGGCGGCTGCCAGAATGCGAACGCCAGGAGCAGTAATATCGGGTTTGATAATATCTGCTGAAGCCAGGTTAGCACCACGCGAAGAGAAGGAGGCCATAATATTTCCAACTTCAGTACGCTGTTGCAGGGCTCCCGGAGCCAGGCGAGCGCTAACGGTTTCGCCGCTGTTGATAGCACTCAGAATCGTCTGGCCATTCGCCAAAGAGATCATCACGCCTGGAATATTAAAACGACCCGTGCCGCCCATGACAATAGGAGCGGTACCGTCACTATTGATCACGATAGCACCAACTGCGCCGGCAGCTTGAGCTGCGGCTAGTTTAATATCAAAGCCGCAGGTACCACGCTGCATAACAACCAATTTACCGGCCAGAGCTGCGCTATTAGTCAGTGCAGTACAGGCTAAAATTGGATTAGCAACGGCCAAATCAGCCTGAACCGGGCTTATTGTCGACAGTGGCACTGTGGTTGAAGCTTCAACTGCCTGGTAATTGCCAGCTGCTGCTCCGCTTAATACCGAAAAATTCGTTGAGCCAGCGACAAAAGAAGTACCGTCATAAGTTGAGGCGGCAACACTCATTACCCATGGAGCAGGAGTACCCACGGTGCCAGCGCCCGGACCACTGTTTCCAGCTGAAACAGAGACAAAAACACCGGCTTGAGTTGCACGAAGTTTTGCGGCTGCCGCTATTGTGGTCAGGCTTGTAGTACTGCCACTGATTGAGTAGTTGATAACATCGACACCATCCGCTACCGCGGCATCAATCGCAGCCATCGTATCGCCGCCAAAGCAACCCCGCTCAGCAACGCCACTCGGACTGGTGTAACTGCTATTCCAGCAAGCTTTGTATGCCGCAATACGTGCACGCGGAGCGATACCCGTTACAAAACCAGCAGGCTGGCCGTCAATAATAGCTTGCACCCGCTCGTTGCCCGCCGCTGTGGCAGCAACGTGAGTACCGTGGTTATCCGCATCCCGGGGCGAGCGATATTCACCTGGCTGTAAATTATAAACAGAGGTAAAGGCTTGGTTGAAAAAGCGCGCACCGATCAGTTTATTATTACAACGAAAGGTTGCATCCTGGCCAGAATCACAAAAACCAGTGAATTTTTCCAGCAATGAGTAAGTACCGTCATCAGCGAAGCTTGGATTCTCAGGCCAAATACCGGAATCGATAATACCAATAACGACGTCTTCGCCTTTCACTCCAAGGGTATGCTGACCATTTGCACCGTTTAAACCAAGGAATTCAGGTGTGTTTGCTGTATCCAGTTGCATTGGTTCATCCAGCCAGATACCAATAACATCAGGATGTTGTTGTAAGCGCTGAGCCTCGTCAGCAGTTAACACCGCAGAAAACCCGTTAAAGGTGTGTGTGAAAGAGTGCAGGATATTGCTGATGCCCTGTTGTTCAGCCAACTGCTGATGGAACTGTCTTACCCGTTCATTATAGGCCTGCATAGCGGGTGATTGGGCATTGTACATATTGCCCGCCGCCAGTTGGTTGTTAGGTGCCAGCTCGCCTAAATTTACCGCTTGCTCAACGCCAGTCAGACCTTTAACCTGAATAATATAGGGAGCCTTGGTTGCTGAAAGCTCAGACAATTGAAGTTCGCTGGTATCAACGCTGATCTCAAACGGGTTGGCAGCAAGGTTAGGGTTGGCAACAACGCTGCCGATTGAGCAGGTTGCTATCACAGACAAGCTCAATAGCTTGATTTTAGTATTAAGTTTTTTTGTTAGCATTATTTTTATTTCTCATTATTAAGATCGTACTTAGCTTTAGCACCAACTTGAATAACTATGCTAAAAAAACACCTTTATAGTTAACTGTAAAGAAAACTGACAGCTATATGATGTTTTTCGGCAAGTGTTTAAATTGGTGTAATAAAAGCTGACAGTATTAACGCTTTGCTGTGTAGCTACGACGAGTCTTTGCTAAACCAATCATCCCTAACAACAATAAAGCCAGTGTGGCGGGAGCCGGTACGGGTAGCCGCGCATTACCAAGAGAGATCTCAATAACACCTAATGAGCTGCCTGCTGAAATGTCCATAAAACCAAAATCATCAGCAAAAAAGAGTTGGTAGCTGATGTTGTTGAACTCATCCAGGACTTCGAAGGTTAAAAAAGACAGGCCTTGTTTCAGATTGCTCATCGAAAACTCAGCATAAAATAAATCGCTCATTTGCTGAACAAAACTTGTTCCAAATAACGTCAACTCAAACCAGGCTTCGACCTCAAATTTATCAACATCAAATTCAAACGCCTCTAGCACATTGATGCTGACAGAACCTATTAAGGCTTTATTGCTACCTTCAACTTCATAGATATCCTGACTAAGGATCAGAGAAGCGTGAGCAGAAGGTTGGAACAATACAAAGGACCCGGCTAAAAGCAGTAGCGCAGAAAAAAACTTCTTCATTAATTCGTACTCCTGGATTATTAATGTTTATTATAAATTATGCATTTTTATGCAGTTTGAGAGTAACTGCACTGCAAAATCCAGGATGCACGCTTCATGCCAGCTCATTAACAGCAAGGTCAACTCTGTTAACAATTAAGCGGTTTTCTTTATTCTTTTAACCTAGAACGGATGGTGCGGAACCTATTCTTTTGGTGGGGCTACAGCATCTGCTACCTGAACTAGCTACAGGTTGCAGATGCTGAATACTAACGGTAAGGATTGCGTGATAACTTTGTGAACTGGCTAAGGATGATGATAGTAGCTGTTAAACTATAGGTAAACATAATCAGTCGGCTCCAGGCCGCCATGCTTAAACCGGCAAATTGCCAGTCCACACCACCACAGGTGCCGGTAACCTCAAATACTGCAGGCAGCCACTTATCTAACGCCAACCAGGTTGGAAAATCCGCAAATAAGGCACAGGTCGTAAAGCCTCCTCCGGCCAGGATTTGTTCGATATTTACCAGCTCCTGCGCCTGATACAGGCCATACAAAGCGCTACCCAGCCATAAGCTCAGTGTGGCAAACCTCAGCATTGCGTTGCGAGGTGCCAGTAACGCCAGTAACGCCGCCATTAAAATACCGGCAAAAGCAACCCGGATATAGATACATTTAATGCAAGGCTGATAATTTAATGCGTACTGGAAATACAGCCCGGTTAGCTCCATAGCCAGAGCGGTTAGCGCTAACAGCAACCAGGGCCAGCGTTGCATCGATAAGGATTTCAGTGTTTTAAACATGGTATGACGATCTGTTATTGTTGTTTTGCTGGCTAATCTAAGGGATTTCAACAAAATACACAATGCAAGCCGAAGGGCAGTGGCAAGCTGGCAAGCTATTTTTACAAGCTGACTTGTTAATGGCATCGGCTCTGGTACAATCAGTGCCAACTTATAAGAACCATTATTGACACGGATAACGGTGCATGACCAATCTGATTAAAGCGCAAAGCCCGGCGGGTTTTGCCGAAGAATATATCGTCGATTCTATCTGGAACGGCAAATTTGCCCCGGGTTCTATTTTACCGGCAGAGCGCGAGCTCTCCGAATTAATTGGTGTTACCCGTACCACGCTACGTGAAGTATTACAGCGGCTGGCGCGTGATGGCTGGTTGACTATTCAGCATGGTAAACCCACTAAAGTAAATAACTTTTGGGAAACCTCAGGCCTGAATATTTTGGAAACCCTAGCCCGGCTGGACGAAGAGCGGATGCCGGATCTGGTCGACGAGCTGTTATCTGCCCGGACTAATATCAGTGCGATTTATATTCGCGGCGCCATTAAAACCCATCAACAACAGGTCATTGATGTCCTTACCGGTGCTGAGCAGTTGGAAGATACAGCCGAAGCCTTTGCTGATTTTGACTATAACCTGAACCATGAATTGGCTTTACATTCGTCAAACCGGATCTATGTGCTGATTTTAAATGGTTTCCGTGGTTTGTATAACAAAATTGCCCGCTTTTACTTTTCCAGTCCGGCGGCGCGGGAACTGGCCCGCCAGTACTATCAGCAATTAAAAGCCCTGGCGCAAACCGGCAAGCATGATGATGTGGTGATGACAGTGCGTAAATATGGTATTGACAGCGGTAAGATCTGGTCTGAACTGCGGCCGACCATTCCGCGCGATCTGATGGAATAAGCCAAGTTAGGCTAAGATAAAAGCCGCAGCCCGCTCTGCGGCTTTTTTATACCTGCCGCACTGGGCTGACTACACTTTTTGATATAAGATATTCCCAATTGTTATAAGTGAGTCCTTAGCGGAGCCCAAGATGTCAGCAGATGCCATGACCTGCCGGAAAGTCAGTGAGATCTATCTGGATAACAACGCCACCACGGCGGTGCTACCCGGCGCGGCAGATGCCGTGTTGCAATGTATGCAACAGGATTTTGGTAATCCCAGCAGCACGCACAGTACCGGCATTAAAGCCAAGGCGTTGTTAGAGCACAGCCGCAAGCTGGCGCGCCAATTATTGGGCGCTGATAACGGCGACATTATCTTTACCTCAGGCGCTACCGAAGGCATCCAAACCTCAGTGCTGTCGGCATTGCTGGCGATCCGTGAGCGCGGCTTGGCGGGGCCTGACACCCTGTTACTCTATGGCGCAACCGAACACAAGGCGGTGCCGGAGAGTCTGAAACACTGGAATTGCCTACTACAACTTAATGCCAGTATCCGTGCCATCCCGGTACTTATCAATGGCCTGCTCGACTTAGAGGCGCTGGCAGAGCTGCTGCCAAAAGCGGCTCTGGTCTGTACTATGGCTGCCAATAACGAAACCGGTGTGCCGCAGGATTTGCAGGCGATTGAGCAGTTGTTGAACCAGCATAATGCTGATGCTTACTGGTTGGTTGATTGTGTACAGGCGCTGGGCAAAATGCCGCTCAATTTGGCGGCAAGCCGCATTGATTATGCGCCCTTTAGTGGTCATAAACTTTATGCCCCCAAAGGCATCGGCTTTTTATATGTGCGCAAAGGGGCACCTTATCAGCCACTGATCACAGGTGGTGGCCAGGAAGGTGGCTTACGCTCTGGTACCGAAAACCTGCCGGGTATTGCTGCGCTAAACTATATCTTTCAGCAATTGCTGGATCCCGAGCACAGCATCTTTGTCGGTAGCAACCAACTTTATCAATACCGCGAACAACTCTTAGCGGCACTACGTCAGTTATTTCCGGCACTGGTGCTAAACAGCGATTTACCGCAGGCACTGCCGACCACGTTAAATTTCTCGGTCCCCGGCTTTTTTGCCAAAGATATTCTGGATCTATTCGACGCTGCCGGTATTCGGGTCAGCTCAGGATCGGCCTGTAGTTCAAAAGTCACAGGTAGCTTTGTGCTGGATGCGATGGGGTTGGAGCGCTGGCGCAGTGAAGGGGCGATCCGCTTATCCTTTGGGCCGGCGTTTAGTCAGGCCGAGTGTGAGCAAGCCTGTCAACGCATCCTCAGCCTGGTGTCGGTGGTTAAGCAACATGGTCTGGTATTAACAGACGGCGATCCGTTGAATATACCGACCAGCAGCGGCCTGTATCAGTTTAAACATGATGCCTGCTGCAGTTATTTGCTTCTGTGTCAGCAAAGCCGCCAAGCCCTGATTATTGATCCGGTGCTGGCGTTGACCGAGCGGTTATCGAATATTGTTCAAAGCCGCGGCCTAAAGCTGGTCGCCGTGCTGGAAACCCATATTCACCAGCAAGCCGGACAAGCTGCGCTGCTGTTACGTCAACTCTTTAGCGGCCAACAGTTTGATCAAACCGGTTGGCCGCAGGATCAACAACAGTTGCACATCGGCCCCTACCAGTTAAGCCGTATCGCCACACCCGGCCATAGTCCACTGGCCTATAGCCTGTTGCTAAAACAAGCTGGTGAGCTGAAAGCCGCTTTTGTCGGCGATCTGCTATTACCCGGCGGCATTGGCCGCACCGATCTGGCAGGTGGCGATGCGCTGATGTTACAACACAGCCTGCAACAGCTGGCGGCTCAGCTTTACCCCGAAACCTTGCTGTTTTCCAGTCATGATTATGCACAGCGCTTTGTCACCCGTTTAAGTCTGGCGCTACAGGAAAGCCCGCTGCTGGAAAGCCTATTGGCCGGCGCACCGCAGCAACAATGGCAGCAGGTGTTAAATCAGCAATGTTGGCAGTTGCAGCAAGCCAGCAGTCACCTGTGTGGCTATGTTGAAGTGGCTAACGACGATGCCATTGCCTTACTGCAGTCGGCACAGCTGCCAGACTTATTAGCAGAACCTGGTTTGGTCGTGCTGGATGTGCGTGAGCCCTATGAGCAAAGTGCCGGTGCTTTGAACCGTTATTTGCCCCTTAGTGCAGAGGTACTCGAAGTGCCGTTATCCCGGCTTTGCGATGCGGTATTGCAACAGCAATTACAACCAGAGCAGAGCTTATTGCTGGTTTGTCGCAGTGGTAATCGCAGCTTGCTGGCGGCACGGGTGCTGCGGCGCCTCGGTTTTAGCAAATTGTGGAATCTGCAGGGTGGGGTGGCATTACTCAGTTAGTGCTGCCGTCACTTAGTAAAAAAAACGCCGGCAGAGCCGGCGCAAACATGCTGCATCAGGTAAACCGTTAATAGAAAAACTGCTGTAATGGGTTGAGTAACCGTACCAAACCTTTGTTAAATTTCAGTGGCGCGCTTAACACCGACAGGCATAAACAGTCTTCATCAGCCCGGGTATGCGGCGTATGTGTGTCGGCTGGGGTGTTGATTAGCAAGTCCCCGGCACCATACTCGCCATTTTCATCACAAATCGTGCCGCTTAGTACCAGTGTCATTTCCAGACCCAAGTGGGTATGGTTCGGAATTTCTGTGCCCTTATCAATATACAATAACGACACATGCATCTTATCGCCCGCCGGTAACTTGGCGGTGGCAATACCACCAAGCTGCAGCCACTTGCCCTGCTGCTCAGCCAGACGGCTTAGCGCGCGCGGGATGGCAAATTCACGACCATTGATCTGTACTTTCACCAGTTCGCGAGCCGCTTTCTGCCGCGGTTTGTCCAGCTGCGGCTGCCCGGTGATCTCTGCCAGCAGCGCGGTAAAATCGTCAGTGTCGTTCTGCTCAAGCGGCATACTTGCTAGCATATCAGCCTGGTCGTTATGAATGTCCTGACAAACACGCTGACAATGCGGGCACAAATCAATATGAGTGGCTACGGCAAGGGCCACATCGGCCGACAGAGTGCCGGCAACATATTGCTCCATTAACATCATGCCGGGATGGAATTTAACTGCGTGTGTCATCTAATGCCTCTCTTAAACGGTCTAACGCCAACCGGATCCGTGATTTAACGGTACCCAGCGGGATGTCGAGCTCTTCTGCTACTTCCTGATGTGATTTTTCTTCCAGATAAACTTTTTGCATTACCAGCCGCTGTGCGACCGGTAAGGCATCAAAAAACGGTGCCAGCTTTTCGCTCAGTAACATGGTTTCCCACTGATCGGTGGCGGACTCTTCCAGCTCCGGATAGTCACCGTCAGCCCACAGATCGTCCGCACTAATATCATCTTTACGACTCTGCTTTTTGCGCAGCATGTCAAAGCGTACATTACGGGCGATGGTAAAAATCCAAGTTGAAGCACAGCCACGACTGGGATCAAATAAGCGGGCTTTCTTCCAAACGTTTAACATGGTGTCCTGCACCATCTCCAGCGCCTGTTGTTCGTTACCGAACATTTTCATACCAAAGGCTTTTAACCGTGGCGCAAAATAATTAAACAACTCCGCATAAGCCGATTTATCGGCGTGCAAGGCAACAAAGGTCAAGGCATCTTCCCATTGACCGGTGCGGATATGTGGCTCGGCGCTCTCGGCACTGATAGTCATTCGGTCTGGCATCCTCGTGGTCGTCCCCGAGTGCTCATGATGCCCTGTCAGCACGGTAGAATCCAACATAATTCGTTTTCCTGGTATGGCCAGTAGCTGTTCTAATGGGTTCCTGATGTTTTACGCGGCCTGACACTGAGTAGATTGATTTTTTATCAATCAATAAATCGAACATAAACAGCAAAATTATCGGATTTTTTTCCTAAAAAATCTAAGTAAACTAGTTTTATTGGATTAGCCAAAGGAGGCAACGATGAAAAACATTCTGGTAATTAATAGCTCAATCAGCGGTAGCAATGGCAACTCTAACAAGCTGGTGCAGTTTTTACTGGCACAGCTGTCTGGCGCCCAGGTAACGGAAATTGATTTAAATGCACAGCCGTTGCCGCATCTGGAAATGAGCGAAATCGGCGCCTGGATGACGCCTGCCGCCGAGCGCAGCCGCGAGCAACAAGCCTTGGCCGCTCGTTCAGATGAGCTGATCGCTAAAATTGAAGCGGCAGATGCCATCGTCTTTGGTGTGCCGATGTATAACTTCGCACTGCCAAGCCAGTTAAAAGCCTTATTAGATCGCCTGGCTCGTGCCGGTGTCACCTTTAAATACACCGAAACCGGCCCGGTTGGCCTGTTAAAAGACAAGCCAGTGATTTTCGTGCTGGCCCGCGGTGGTATTTATGCCAATACGCCGGCTGACTCTCAGGTACCGTTCCTGAAAACCTTCTTTAACTTTGTTGGTCTGACCCAGCTGCATTTTGTTTATGCGGAAGGCCTGAATATGGGCCCGGAAGCGGCAGAAAAGGGCCTGACCGCTGCACAGCAACAACTGACCGAGCTGGCGAAGCAACTCTTTATCTAAAGCGGTCAGCGTTTTAGTTAAAGCTGTTATCTTTAGCTTCATTCAGTCACGTCCACCAGGCCGGCAGTTGCCGGCTTGGTGCTTTTTGGCGTATTCGCTTTGCATTCAGCCGCATAAGGTTGCGTTCTGTGGGCAGCCTTTGTATAACTGTGCGGTCTTGTCATTAGTAAGAACCAAAATAATGAAAACATTCCGTAAAGCCTTACTCTCACTAAGCTTAAGCGCGCTGTGCTGGCATAGCAGCGCTGCCCTGGCCAAAGCCGAACCGCAAACCTGGACTACTGACACCATCAGCGTGCAGCAGGTCTTTAGCGCTAACCCAGATATTCGTTTTACCATGGAACAAATCATGGCTGATCCGGATTGGTTGGGCCGTCAGCCGGAAACGGCGTTCTGGTCGCCGGACAGCAGCACCATTTATTACCAGCGTAAACGCGAGGGTAGTGAGTTACGGGATTGGTTTAGCCGCCCCTTGTTAGTCGAAGGCAACGGCGAGCTGGTTAAGCTGGCGCACTGGCATCAGATGGGCGCCTCGCAGCTGGTGTATAACAGTGATCGCAGCAAAGCGGCCTATGTGTTTGAAGGCAATGTGTTTGTGCTGCAAAACGGTGAGTTGCTGCAGTTAACCCGCAGTAACAGCAGCCACAGCCGGCCGCAGTTCTTGCTGGATGGCCGCCTGGTGTATCAGCAAGGCTGGGATTTTATCGCCTACGACTTTAACAACGGCAGTCATACTGAGCTCGCCAGCCTGAAGACCGAAGATGCGCCGAAAGCACCGGCCGTGCCCAAAGGCTATCTGGCGCAGGAGCAACACAAGTTGCTGGAGTTTGTCGCGCTGCAACAACGCAACCAGGCTGAGCGCTTTGACGCACAGCAACAATTACGGCAACAAAACGCCAGTTTAGCGCCAGCTGCTATCTATGTTGGTAAAGGCCAGCAAATTGTCGATGCCAGCTTATCACCGGCCGGTACTCATCTGATCCTGGCCAGTCGCAAGCAAAGCAGCCGCAACGAGAAAGACATTATGCCGAACTATATTTCGGCAACCGGCGATATTCTGGCGCAGCCGGTACGGGCCAGGGTAAACGACTTTAAACCTGAGCCACAGAAGCTGATCCTGGTTGACTTGCGCGATGGTAGTCAGCACGAACTGAGCTATACCAGTTTGCCGGGCTATAACGAAGACGTACTGGCTGACGTTAAAGCAGAAAATGCTAAAGCGCGGGGCGAAACCTATAAGAGTGCCAAGGTGATCCGCGATATTGGTTTAATGACCGATTGGTACTGGAGCCAGAGCGCGCTGCGTTGGCACCCGAATGGTCAGCAGCTGGCGGTCATGTTAAAGGCCTTTGATAACAAAGACCGCTGGATCGCGACTGTTGATCTGGCAGGCAAAAAGTTACAACCACAGCACCGCTTACATGATAAAGCCTGGGTTAACTACGCCTTTAACGACTTTGGCTGGTTAAACAACAGCGAAACCCTGTATTTCCTGTCAGAAGAGAGTGGTTACTCCCATCTGTATACCAAGGGCCTGAAAGATCGTAACCCGAAGAAACTGACTGCCGGCACCTTTGAGGTGAGCAATCCGGTACTGACGCATAATGACCAGTATCTGTATTACACCGCCAACGTCAGCCATCCTGGTATTTACAATGTGTACCGGTTGGCGCTGGCTAACGGACAAATTGAACAGCTGACCAACCTGCTGGGTAGCACCGAGTTTACCTTATCACCGGATGAGCAAAAGTTGTTACTGCGCCATTCTACTAACCTGTTGCCACCTGAGTTGTACGTCGCGGATGCCCGGCCAGGCGCTGAGCTAAAGCAATTAACCAATACCATTTCGGCACAGTTCCGCGAATTACCGCTGGTGGCGCCACAGGTGGTAGCTGTACCGTCCAGCCATGGCAAGCATCCGGTATTTAGCAAGGTCTATCTGCCAGCAGATTATCAGCAGGGTGAAGCGCGCCGGGCAGTGATCTTTAACCACGGTGCCGGCTATCTGCAAAACAGCGATCTGGGTTGGTCGGGTTACTTCCGAGAGTTCTTCTTCCACAACCTGCTGGTACAACAGGGTTATGTAGTGATGGATATGGATTTCCGGGCATCAAAAGGCTATGGCCGTGACTGGCGTACTGCCATTTACCGTCAGATGGGAACACCGGAAATTCAGGATCTGGTCGATGGTGTCGAGTGGCTGGTAAAACATGCCAATGTTGATCGTAAGCGCATCGGTACCTATGGTGGCTCCTACGGTGGCTTTATGACCTTTATGGCGCTGTTCAAAGAGCCAGAGCTATTTCAGGCCGGGGCGGCACTGCGGCCGGTTAGTGACTGGGCTTATTACAACCACCCTTATACCTCGAATATCCTGAACACGCCGGATATCGATCCTATTGCTTATGAACGCAGTTCACCGATCTACTTTACTCAGGGTCTGAAAAAGCCACTGCTGATCAATGCGCCTATGGTCGATGATAATGTGTTCTTCCAGGATGTGGTGCGTTTGGTACAACGGCTGATTGAGCAGGAAATCATTCACTTTGAAACCGCGATCTATCCGGTGGAGAATCATGGTTTCCGGCAACCAAGCAGCTGGCTGGACGAATACCGCCGTATTTACAAACTGTTCGAGCAAAACCTCTAATCTCCACCAAACTTATCCACAGCACTCCGGTACCGGTCTGAGCTCAGACCTGTTCCGGAGTCGCGTCGAACCAGTTGCCGCTGGCACTGACAAAGTCGGTGTCTGCGGTAAAGAGCAGGGGTTGCTGGCTATATGGCTGCTGTAAACGCAGTTCTGCGGCATGCAGCAATAAGCGGGGTGCTGCCGCTGCCTGTTCGGGCGAGGCATAAAAATTATCCCCCAGGATCGGATGGCCCAACGCGGCCAAATGCACTCTTAGCTGATGTGAGCGCCCGGTTACCGGTCTTAGTTCTACTAAACTGCAGTCTTGCCGTACCGCAATACGTTGATAAAAGGTTTGTGCGGGTTTACCAGCAGTATCCACCCGCTGTTTTGGCGCCTGATCCGGATCGGCACTCAGGGGCAGATTAATTTCTCCCGGCTCGGCTGACATCACGCCGGCGACTACCGCCAGATAGCGCTTTTTAACCAGCCGCTCGGCAAATTGCCGTTTTAACTCGCGCTCCGCCTTGCGTCTTAACGCAAACACCACCACGCCTGAGGTACCGAGATCCAGCCGGTGCACCAATAACGCGGTTGGAAATTCGCGTTGTACCCGGCTAAGCACTGAATCGCTAAGCTCTAACGCCCGGCCGGGATTTGTCAGCAAGCCGCTGGGTTTATTCACCACCAGCAGATCTTTATCCTGATACAAAATTGGCAGCGGGCCTGGCGGAGGCTGGTAGAACTGATACATATTCATCTGGAAATCCGAAACTATCCATCATCTTGGCGGCAGCTTAACGGCTTTGGCGCCGCCTGCAAGGCTTTTTTGCCAACAGCCAGGCTAACTTGGTTATAATGCGCTGCTTTGCAGCAAAGGAACCGGATCATGACAGCGGCGTTAGATGAATTGGCAATTTTGCCGGCAACCAACCAGGCCTACCACATCCTGTATCAGGATGAAGCCTTATTGGTGGTTGATAAGCCGACTAAGCTGTTAACTGTGCCGGGCCGGCATCCGGCGAACCGCGACTGCTTGATTAGCCGGGTACAGTGTGAGTTCCCAGGCGCACAGGTGGTGCACCGGCTTGATTACGACACCTCTGGCATAGTGCTGCTGCCGCTGACTAAAAAGGCGCTGTCAGCGCTAAGTAAGCAATTTCAGGCCAGAACTATCAGCAAACTCTATACGGCCCGCGTTGCCGGCCAATTATCTGCTGCTGCCGGAGAAATTAATTTGCCAATTGCGCCAGACGCTGAGCGCCGGCCACTGTATAAGATTTGTCAGCTAACGGGTAAGCCTTCATTAACACGTTATCGTGTGCTGGACTACCGGGCAGGGGACAACAGTACTTTAGTGGAGCTGGAGCCGGTAACAGGTCGCTCGCATCAGCTGCGCTTGCATTTGGCCGCTATTGGCCATCCAATTCTGGGTGACAGCTTATATGCGCCAATCGACATCGCTGGTGCCTCCTGCCGTTTGTTACTGCATGCCACAGTTATCGAGTTTGTCCATCCACTGACGGGCAAATTACTACAACTGCAGACGCCGGTATCTTTCTAGTCGCGTCTGGCGCGCAATAACACATTGATACCACTGGCGTTGGGGTAAAGACGGATTGTCCAGTCCAGAGAACTATCAGGCAACTGGCACGTCAGATACTCGGCTTGTTGCTGGATAAAGCTGCGCTGGATTGCTGCGGTCAAAACACTAAAATCTTTGCCCGGCCGATAAAAGACTTCGTTTAAGGATTTGCCGAGTAATGGATTCTTGGATGCGCGCAACAACTCTAATGCTTGCTGGTTGATAAAGGTGAGATTCAGTTGTTGATCCAGGCTTAAAAACGCATCGGAAATCTCATCCAGGGTCTGGAATAGCGCCAGTCGTAGTTGATCCGAGTGCTGCCAGAGCTTTTTCTGCTCACTGATATCCATCGCAGAACCAAACCAATATAGCACTTCGCCTTGTTCGTTAAAGATGGGTATGGCCGAGGTCAGATGCCAGATATATTGGCCATCTGCGCGTAAAATGCGAAATTCGATTTTGTAGGGAGCTTTATTGGCGACACATTGTTGCCAGTAACTGAGCACCGGTTGTTGATCGTCCGGGTGCAGAATAGCCAGCCAATCGGCAATAATCGTTTGGGTGTCACGGCCACAAAACTGGGCGAAGGTTTCCGAGGCAAAATCGACCTGACCCGCCGCGGTGGCAGTCCAAACTTTTACTGGCAGGCTATCGGCTAATTGCTGAAAGCGACGTTGCTGCTGCGCGAACCGACTGGCTTCATCATGATGATGTTGAATATTCTGCAAAATGCCGCGTACCAGATCCGGATCGGCCGGATCCTGGTAACTGATGATCCTAACCCAAAGTGGCTGCTGACACTCCTGCTGTAATTTGCACTCCAGCATCTCCGGTTCGCTGCTACTGCCGGCCTGTTCCAGTTGTTGGGATAATTTGTTTCGATTGGCACTGTCAAAGCAATACACAAATTGGGCCAGAGTAATTTCCGCCAGGTTTACGCCCAGCAACTGTTGGCTTGGCAAGTCAAGCCGTACCATTTTCCGATGATTATCCAGCCACCAATGGCTTAGTCCGGTGACCTTGTTTGCCAGCTCTAAATCCTGCTGGGTTTGATTAACCTGATGTTGTTGCCGCAGTTGTGACTCGCGAAACGCCATCGCCTGCATACTTAACCACCAGAGTAGGATGATCGACAAACAGGATACAGTGCGGTTCGCAATAACATAAAACGTAGAAAATTCTGCTGGCGCATTAGGAGCAATAAAAAAGCCCAGCCAAACGGCAAGCAAGGCGAAGCCAGCCGTGCTATGTAACAGCAGTCGATTGGCACTCAGACCCGCCAGAGCAACCAAGGGGGTGTACAAAATACCATGGGCAAAGCCGAGTTGAGTCATGCTGTCACTAAGTAACACCAGCAGTAGTGTAATACTGAGAAACCAGCTTGCGGCGGCACTATGCTGCATAAAATTGAGCAGTTTCGGCATCAGCATCCTTGAGTATCCAGCAAAGCAGTACTAATGCGGTTTACGCACAGAAATTGTCGATAGTTGACTGCCGGCTGAAAATTTTTTTGCTTAAAGCATGTTAATCTCCTGCTCAAGGTATAACACAAAGTCCGGTAAAGCCCCAAGGTTTCGTTGCGTTAGTGTTATTTTTTAATGATTTTATTGTACGTCCCGCTTTGGGAGTAATCGCAAACAGGAGCAGAACCTAATGTTAAATTTATTACTCTTCCCCGTTGTCGCCATAGCTCTGACCGCCAACACCGCTACGGTGAGCTGGCAGGACCACGCAAGCATGCCGTTACCGGTACAGGAAATTTATCCGGTGTTACATCAAAACACTATCGTCGTAGCCGGTGGCCTGAGCAGCGAACTTAGTGACAGCGCTGCACCTGTCACTGCACGGGTACAACAATATTCAATGAGTTCACAGCGTTGGCAGGATGGCATCGCCTTACCTGAGCCACGGCATCACAGCCATCTGGTGTCGGTGGCAGGTAAGTTGTTTTCACTCGGCGGTTTTGTTGTTACCGAGCAAGGTTGGTGGATTAACAGTCGGGATATTCTGTTGCTGGATGAAACAGCAGGCCAATGGCAAAAGGTCGCCGAATTACCGGCGCCGCTTAGCGAAGCTGTGGCGACCGTTATCGCTGAGCAGGTGCATATTGCCAGCGGCCGCACCGCGACTGATGCTAACAATGGCCAATGGCGCGACAATACCGATGTTAGCTGGCACTGGGTGTTGGACCCGCACAGTTATCAGATCCGTGAGGCTGCGCCAGTGCCAACAGCACGTAATAGTGCTGCTGCTGCCTTACTGAATGGCCGTTGGCATCTGGTGGGAGGGCGCACTGTCGCAGACGGCAATCTGGCGGTACATGAAGTGTTTGATCCCGTAGCTAACAGCTGGCAACAACTGGCACCGCTGCCACAGGCACAGGCTGGTCTGGCGGCAGCGGTAGTGGGGAATAGCTTACTGGTGTTTGGCGGTGAGCATTTTAATGCCGGTGGCGGCGTCTTTGACAAGGTTTGGCAGTACCTGCCGGCTGAAGATCGCTGGCAGGTACTGACCACCTTACCGATAGCGCGTCATGGCCATGGAGCTGTGGTCGTGGGTGAGCATGTCTATGTGATTGGCGGTGCAGCAGAGGCAGGTTTAAAGGCTACGCTGGGAAAATTGCAACGCTTAACGGTAACGACAAAAACGGCGCACTAAACCTAAAAACTAAACCTGCACATTAATATTTAAACCGCTACTTGGCGCCAGAGGGCGTGCGATCAAACTAAAAGGGGTCGCTGCATTGTTGCCTGATACCGAGACCGTACTGGTTGGATTAGATGGAGTTTCTGAGTCAGTTTGCTGCTCAGCGTCGTCCTGCGGTGCGCTCTCCGACGCTGCGGTGCGATCCAAGGCTGAGTTTAAGCGTTCAGTTCGTTGTTGCTGACTCTCCGTCAAGCGATCCGCGGCAGCCAGATTTTGTTGCAACAGGTTCGCGCGGTTAGCTGACTCAGTCGCTTCAGAATCCAGTTCGCGCGCCTGTTGCTGCGCAGCTCTGGCTTCACGCCGTTTGGCGGCAGCCTGTTGCTCCAGTGCTTGCGCTTGTTGTTCGGCTTGCTGAGCTTGCCGCTCGGTTTGTTGGCGTAATAATGCAGTAACCGGAAAACCTGCACCTGCAATGGCGGACGTCATACGGTGATTCCTCGTTAAACTCCAACTAGCCGTAGAAATTATCAATCCTAGCCTGGAAATTGTAGCTTAGATTTGCTCAAAAAACCAACAGCTCGGCGCTTGTGACACTCGTCGGCGACACTGCTTGTCGCGGTGACCTGCCGGTTTATCTGGTTTTACCAGAGTAGTTTTTTTTCTACCTCAACCAACAGCATCACCAGTAAAGCCGCGCCAAGCGACCATAACCAGTGTTGCAGGCTAAGGGGCTGGGTGCCAAACCACAATTGCAGCAGCGGACTGTAGACAAAGGCCAGCTGTAACAACACCAGTATGCCGATCGCCAGCCAGGCAATGCGGTTGGTAAATAGCAGTGTGGGTTTAAGGCTAAAGTTATTCAGATGCCGGCTGTTTAGCAAGTAACCGGCCTGCGCCACCACCAGTGCCGTTACTGTTACCGTGCGGGCAGTCGCCAGATCCAGGCCCTGTGCTAATGCCAGCTGAAATAATGCCATGGCACTGCCGCCAATTAATAAGGATACCAGGGCTATGCGGCGCAAAAAGGCAGCACTTAACAACGCTGCGCTGCTTTGTCGCGGCGGGCGCTGCATCACACCCGGCTCGGCCGGTTCAAACGCCAGTGCCAGTGCCAGGGTAATGGCCACCACCATATTTACCCATAAAATTTGTACCGGTGTCAGCGGCAGCGTCAGGCCAAATAACACCGCACAAAGCATTACCAAGCCCTGAGCGCCGTTGGTCGGCAGAATAAATAAAATGGCTTTACGCAGGTTATCGTAAATAGTGCGTCCCTCTGCGACAGCTGCCGCTATGGTGCTAAAGTTATCGTCAGCCAGCACAATATCCGCGGCTTCTTTACTGGCCTCCGAGCCCTTAATACCCATCGCCACGCCGACATCAGCCTGTTTTAATGCCGGCGCATCATTTACACCATCGCCGGTCATTGCCACCACTTCGCCCTGTTGCTGCAGCGCCTGTACCAGCCGCAATTTATGCTCCGGGCTGGTACGGGCAAAAATATCGCCCGCCAATGCCATTTGTTGTAGCTGTTCGCTGCTGGCTTGCTCCAGTTGTTGCCCGGTATAGACCTGTAACGTGGCATCGGCCGCTAAACCCATCTCCCGACCAATGGCTTCTGCCGTACCGGCATGATCGCCGGTGATCATTTTTACCCGGATCCCGGCGGCCCGACAGGCGGCAATAGCGCTAATGGCTTCCGGGCGCGGCGGGTCGATAATACCAATCAGGCCATAAAAGCAAAGCCCGGTTAGATCGCTAAGCCCCAGTTCGGTTTGTTCGGTATCACGGCCGGCAGCGGCCAGCACCCTTAGCCCTTGCGAGCTCAATAGATTAAGTTGCTGCTGCCAGAATACCTCATTTAATGGCTCGGTTTGCCCCTGGGCATTCAGCTGTACCGAACAGCGTGGCAATAAGCGATCTGGCGCGCCTTTTAACAGCAACTGCCGGCTGCCGTTGCGGTGTTGCTCCAGACTGGCCATAAATTTATTTTCTGACTCAAACGGGATCACCGCTAAGCGCTGATGTTGTTCCCGTTCAAAGCCGGCTTTTTCCGCCAGACAAAGCAGGGCGCCCTCGGTAGGTTCGCCATGTACCAGCCACTGGCCGTCTTTTTCCACCAGCTGACTATCGTTGGCTACGGCGATCACTTCAATTAACGCCGCCAATGCCGGATGTGCTGCCAGGTTAACTGGTTCTTCTGCAAAGCGCAGTTCACCCTGCGGCTGATAACCGACGCCGCTAATCTGATATTGGCCTTGCGCGGTGACGACTTCTTTGGCTGTCATTTCGTTGCGGGTTAGGGTGCCGGTTTTATCCGAGCAAATCACCGTTACCGCGCCCAGGGTTTCCACTGCATTTAAGCGCCGGGTAATGGCTTTGCGATCCGCCATTTGTTTTACCCCCAGCGCCAGCGTAATGGTCAGAATAGCCGGCAAGCCCTCCGGGATAGCCGCTACCGCAAAACCAATGGCAGCCAGAAACACTTCGGCATGGCTATAGTCGTGCAGTAACATGCCGACAGCCAGCATTAACAGCGCCAGTAATGCAATCACCAGCGCCAGATAGCGGCCAAACTGGTTCATTTGCCGGGTGAGCGGTGTGGTAATGCCCTGAACCTCGGATAACAGCTGGTTGATTTGACCAATTTCCGTTGCCGCACCGATGGCGGTCACCACGGCGATACCGCGCCCTGACGTCACCAGGGTGCCGGAAAAGGCCAGACAACTGCGATCGCCAAGTGCCGCATCCAGCGCAACTGGCTCGGTTTGTTTGGCTACCGGCTGCGATTCTCCGGTGAGCGCCGACTCTTCAATCCGCAGCTCAGTGCTATCCAACAAGCGTAAGTCGGCCGGAACCCGATCCCCAGAGCGGATCTTTACCACATCGCCCGGCACCAGCTGCTCGGCCGGCACTTGTTGCCACTGGCCATCGCGACAAACATTGGCATGTACTGACAGCATCTGGCGGATCCCGGCCAAAGCCTGTTCGGCTTTACCTTCCTGAATAAAACCGATAACTGCATTAATAATCACCACCGCCAGAATCACTGTGGTGTCCAGCCAGTGGCCGAGCAGGGCGGTAACCGCTGCTGAGAATAACAGTACGTAGATCAGGGTGTCGTGAAAGTGCTTAAAAAAGCGATACCACAGCGAGGGGCCTGCGGCCTGTGGTAGTAGATTAGCGCCATACTGTTCTGCGCGACGCTTTGTCTCAGTCACAGTTAAACCTTGCTGAGTACTATTAAACGCTGCCAGCACTTGAGTAGCGCTCAGGCTGTGAGCATTAACAGGTGCTGTCGTTTTTGGCTTGCCAGCGGCCATAACGTTGTTCCTTTTTTCACCAATTACACACAGTATGCCAGAAAAAGGCCGCCACCGACCTGCGCTACATCAAACAGTTATCCACAGCACTCCGGTACCGGTAAGAGCTCGGACCTCCGGCTGGTACCGGAGAATAATATGAACGCCTCCATGAAC
>NZ_LZEJ01000044.1:0-18391 GCF_001704375.1 Alishewanella sp. HH-ZS
GCCAAGATAGTTGACGCCGAACACACGACCAGCTGGTTTTTCAAAGACGCTTTTCAAAGCCTGTATCCGGATGTGCATTTGCAACTGAATAAATTGTTGGTGCAGGACGATAACCTGCTTACGGCCGGTGCCACGACGTCAAATATAAACCTGTGTCTCGCTATTACCGAGCGACTGGTGGGAGAACACTTTGCCCGGCAAATTGCCAAGGTCATGCTGACCGATCCTAATCGCAACTCGCAAATTCCCTATATGGATCTCTCAATAGGCCAGCCACATAACGATCAGGTGGTTAAGCAAATACAGGCCCAGCTTAGCAAGCAACTTGCTGAACCCTTCTCACTGGATCTGCTGGCGCAGCAGTTTTATTTAACCAAACGTACTTTGCTGCGGCGGTTTAAACTGGCATTAAACGACACCCCGCTTAATTATTTGCAGCGGCTACGGGTCGAACATGCCAAGCGTTTGCTTGAAACGACCGATCAGGCTATCGAGCAAATTGTTGCCCAGGTGGGTTATGAGGATGTCAGCTCATTTCGGAAGCTCTTTGTCAGCTATACCGAGTTTACGCCGGGGCAGTATCGTCAGAAATTTAGCCAGGAAGGTCATTTCAATTGCTGTCCGGTTAGCTGAATACGCCGATCGCAGTACATCAAAAAAACCGCTATTTTTTGGAGTAAGCACTATGTTGGTTGTTCCTGACTCAGGCCGCCTGAGTTTTGCCTTAATAACCTTAGCTGATGCGGATCTGTTATATCAGGTCGATCAGGATGAGGAGGTCATGCGTTATATTAATGGCGGTAAGCGCAGCACTATGCAAACCATCGTTGCGGTGATGCTGCCGCGACTGGCGTTATATCACAGTCCGGCAGCAGGATTTGGGATCTGGCAAATCCGGCGTCTGGACGATCAGGCCTATCTTGGTTGGGTCTTGATCCGGCCCATGGGGTTTAACACCGAAACGCCCAGTTTAGATACGTTGGAGATCGGCTGGCGGTTACAACGGCCTTATTGGGGGCAAGGTTATGCCAGCGAAGCCGCGTTAGCCATTGCCCGGGCTGTGTTAGCGGATAAGCCGCAAATCCACTATCTTTCTGCTATTGCAATGCCGGATAATGCCGGCTCTATCGGTGTGATGAAAAAGCTTGGCATGCAGTTTATCAAAAACTTTTTGCATCGTGATGCCCTTGGTGACGTGGATGCGGTGCTGTATCGTGTCCACCGTTCGGCGTTGCCGCAGCTAAGTTGCTAGCCCTCGGTTTCATCTTTAACGTATTTTCAGGAAGTGTGAATGACAGCGGAATTCCAGCAGCAGATCGCCAGTATTGCTTTATTGGTTGCCGACTATGATGAGGCTATCGCGTTCTATACGCAAAAACTCGGCTTTAGCTTGCTCGAGGATACCCCTCTTGGCGGCGATAAACGGTGGGTACGGGTTGCACCAGGCACTGCCGGTACGGCCTTACTGCTCGCCAGGGCCAGTACGCCGGTACAATTGCAGCAGGTGGGTGATCAGGCCGCGGGCCGGGTATTTCTGTTTTTACAAACCAAGGATTTTTGGCGTGATTATCGGCAAATGCAGGCAAAGGGTGTGCATTTTCACGAAGCCCCGCGCGAAGAAGCCTATGGCACTGTGGCGGTGTTCTCTGATCTGTATGGCAATAAATGGGATCTGTTGCAGTTAAAACCGACTTAGCCAGCTCTGAGGGCCTTGGGCTCTCAGTTAATCTTGGGAGTGGCGAATACAGTTTGTAACTGCTGGATCAGATAACTGACTACAGGGCCATGCTGGGCGCCGCGACGGAAGACCAGATCAACCGGGACTGACCAGCTAACATGGTCAAAACTCACCGGCAGGGTTTGCAGCTGGCCGTTAGTCAGTTGTGCCGCCACCATAAAGCGTGGCAGATAAGCCCAACCAACATTACGGTTAACCAGCGCCAATACCTTGCTATAGCTGGAACACCACCAGGTTTTACTGGCAATACTCAGCAACAGCTGCGATTCACGCTGTGCTCTGCCACGCACAGCAATCTGCCGGTGTGGCAGCAGATCTGTCAGGGAAATGCGGTTTAACGCCGCAAGAGCATGTTCCGGATGACAGACCGCAATATAGTCGATGTGTCCGACATAACAGAAGTCGATAGGCTTAATAGCCTCAATCTCGGAAAACATCACGCCCAAATCAAGCTTGCCCGCGGCAACCTCCAGCGCAATATCGGTCGAAGGCAGCGACAGCAGCTCCAGCTCGACACTGGGAAACTGCAACTCTACCTGCTTGAGCGTATCAAATACCTGAGGTAGCAACAAGCCATCGTCAGCGGCAACGGTCAGACGGGTTTCCTGTTGCTGATATATCGACTTGGCAGTATTTTCCAACTCGTTCGCCTGCACCAGTAAACCGCGGGCTAAGCGCAATAGATGTTCACCGGCGGGCGTGAGTCTGGGGTGGCGGCTGGAGCGGTCAAACAGTTCAACATTTAAATCCAGCTCCAGCGTGCTGATACTGTGACTTATTGCGGATTGCACCTTGCCCAGTTTTCTGGCGCAGGCAGAAAAGGAACCCTCATCGGCCGCACAAACAAAGATCCGTAATTGTTCCAAACTAAACATATGAAAATAATCGATGGTATCTAACTTTGTTCTTGCAGATTAACTGATAGTATTGCCGGGCTCAACTAAAACAAACGGAGGCGAGGGCATGTTAAGTTGGCTTTATCTACTGCTGGCCGGGGTTACTGAAATTGGCTGGCCAGTTGGGCTAAAACTGGCACAACAAGGGCAATATAAATTTACCGGCATTGCGATTGCGGTCGCCTTTATGGCGCTAAGTGGTACCTTGTTATTCCTGGCGCAGCGCACTATTCCGCTTGGCACTGCCTATGCGGTATGGACCGGTATCGGCGCGGCTGGCACCTTTTTGATTGGTGTCTGGTTTTTTGGGGATGCCAGCTCGCTGCTACGCTATATTGGGGTGATGCTGATTATCAGTGGGGTAGTGGTATTAAAGTTAGCCAGTTAAGATCAGAGCCGGCGTTTGATATGGTACCGGGCGGAGATGATGCCGCCCGGTACGGGGCTAAGGTGAACGTTCCTCAGGTGTAAAGTAGACGACCTGATTTCGCCCCTGAGCTTTAGCCTGATATAAAGCTTGATCGGCTTGCTGCAGTAACTCTTCGGCAGTCTGGACGTTAACGGCACAGCCGGCGATACCAAAGCTGGCACTGATGTTAAACTCAGGCTGCGTCAGCACATTAAAACTGAGTGTGCTAACAGCCTGCCGTAGTTGCTCAGCCAGTGCCAGAATGTCGGCCTCGCTTTCCGCCCTGGCCAGGATCACAAACTCTTCACCGCCCAATCTGGCGAAATAATCGGTTTGCCGCAGCCGGCCGCTAATCAACTGACTAAAGCCTTGCAGTACCTTATCGCCAGCATCGTGACCATATTGGTCGTTAATTTTTTTAAAATAATCAAGATCAATCAGGATCAGATAGAAGGCAAGCCGGTGGTCGCGTTGATACTGACGCCAACATAGCGTGAGGTGCTGCATAAAGGCCCGGCGGTTAGCGATAGTGGTTAACTCATCGGTCATTGCCTGGCTGTTTAGCTTGGCTTGTAATTGCTGCTGCTCTGTGACATCGACTACTGTACCACTTAAGCGCTTTGGCTCACCGTTCAGATCGCGTTCGGTAATAGCCCCCTCTAATTGCTGGTCTCGCCAGCTCCCATCCTGATGTTGTAAGCGCACGATCAGTTTCAACTGCGGTTTTTCGCCCAGCAGATAAGCCTGTACTTCCTGTTGTAGCCTGACTCGATCATCAACGTATATCAGAGAGTTGAACTCAGGCAGCGGTTGTTTGCGCGGGTAAGCGCCATGACCAAGATTTTGCAGTAGATGGGCATTTAGAAATAACATCTTATCGTCCAGCCGCAGATCCCAGATACCGGTTTGGGTCGCGGCGATGGCATGACGCATTAGCTCGGCATTTAAACGGGCTTCGGCAGCACTGACGGATAGGATCAAAGACACTAAGCCAAGGCTGGCCATATAAAGCCAGGTACCCATAGTCGGGTTGGCTAAAGTAGCAAAAATGCCAGCATTCAGATAGACACTATAAATAGCCAGCGATGAAAAGCACAGTACAACCCAGGATGTGACGACTAGGTTGGTGCGCATGGCGATCCAGAGCAGGCAAATCATCGGCAGTAAGGTTAAGGCTACACCAAGGCCAGTCTGGTTAAAGATAAAGATCTCTGCACTTAATAACAGCATCAGGCCAAGGGCCAGCAAATTTTTAGGCTGGAATAGTACGGCGAGCTTTTGGCGCTCAAAGATGAGCAGGGCCAGACCGAAGATCAGCACGCCAGTTACATCGCCCAAAAACCAGCTACTCCAGGCGGTGACTAAGTCGGCTGCCGGAACCCTGCCGATCCAGATCAGCAGGCTAATGCCAAATAACGCCAAAACGGCAGAGCAAGAGATAATGGCAATGGCGACAAAACGCAGCATATCGGCAACCTGCTCAAGGCGGCAGTCAAAGCCGGTTTTTTGCAGCCAGGCGCAGTGCAGAACAATAATAATGGCACTGCCAAGGGCTAGAGTAAAAGCCTGTAGCAGTGAAAAGTCTGACACTAACAATTGCAGTCCGAGCCCACCAATAACAATAGCAGGCCATAAATAAAGCCCCCAACGCAGCAATAAAGCTATAGCAACGCCAATTGGGGGCCAGATCAGGCTAATGCCATAAGAGAGATTTGCCAGTTGAATGCCGACATAGCCCAGCATGGCATAACTTAGTGCAAGAACAACAAAGTGATTTATCTGGATAACTGATGATGGAGCTTGCAGAAACCGACGAACAGCCAGTTGAAACGACATCTAACCTTTCCTGAAAAGCGACTCCTGATATGCGATATCAACTTAGAGTCCGCCACTATTTTGGTCAAGAGAAATCTGCAGTTATTGTATTGGCGGCTTTATCGGATGTGAGTACACAGCTTTATAAGCTTAAAGAACATGGGTGAGAAAGCTGACCAAAGCGAGGCTGGCTTAGGTCAGTTTCTTTTAATGAAGTTAGTCGCCAATTGTCGCTAAGATCGTTTTATGTCTGTTGCGACAACTGACCGACGCCGGGGTATTAAAAACTATAGCGAAACGAAAAGCGCTGCTGCTGCGGGTTAGTCAAACTTACCACAACCTTGGCACCATCAGGCAGGCTTAGCCCGGCACTGAGTGTCTGCCCCGTTACAACCAGCGGTATGTCCTGTTTTTGACCGGCGGCAAGGACTGTAATTTTTCCCTGCCAGCCTATTGGGTCAATCGCATCGCCGTGATCTGTCAGATGTAATTCTATGCTCTCGCTGTGCCGGACCAGCTCCACTGCCAAATCATGCCGGCTTTGGATCTGACCACCATGTTGTGCTTTGGCTTCGCCGTGGCTAAAAGCAGGTGTTGCCGGTAACAGGGTGACCATAGCCACGACCATTGTCATGCTCAGAATGCAGCCCGTTTTTTTCAATAACGTTAATCTCATCAGTTATACCTCAGTGTGCTGTTGTAACAGTTGTTCGGTTGCCGACCGGCCATACAGCCAGTAAAGCAGGGGGGTCAGTAAAATATCCAGCAGCGTAGAACTGAGTAAGCCGCTGAAAATTACCACGGCCACCGGATACAGAATTTCCTTGCCGGGCGCTCCAGCCGATAACAGCAGTGGCAATAACGCAAAAGCCGTTACCAGCGACGTCATTACAACGGGCGCTAAACGCTCGGCGGAACCCCGGATAATCATTTCCTGACTAAAATGCTGCTGTTCATGCCGGCACAGGTAAATATAGTGACTGATCTTCAGAATAGCGTTGCGTGCCGCGATGCCGGTTAGCGTAATAAAGCCAACAACCGATGCCACGGACAGTGATAAGCCGCTTAGCCAAATCCCCAGCACACTACCCAGCAGTGCCATTGGCATGGTGCAAAACACGATGGCAGCCAAGATCCAGGACTGATAGCGCAGATACAGTACCAGTGCAATCAGCAGGAAGGAGACTAAGGCTAAAACCGCCACCAGCTGCATGGATTGCTCCTGCGCTAAAAACTGACCTTCGAGGCTGATAAAGCTGCCCGTAGGCAGGCTAAGGCTAGCCACTTGTTGCCGGATCTCGGCCAGTAAGGTTTTAACATCAGTGCTGTCGGCGTTGGCGTACACCACAATCCGACGGCGGCCATTTTCCCGCAGGATCTGATTCGGGCCGTCACTGGCACTGACTTCTGCCACTGCTGCCAGCGGCACCGGGCCGGCAGGGGTATCCAGCAACGCCCGGCGCAGCGCTTCCGGGCTACGTTCAGTGTCAGCCAGGCGTAGTACTACATCAAAACGTCTTACCCCGTCGATAATTTCCGCTACGACCTCGCCGTCAGTCAGTAGTTGTAGCTGCTCGATCGCCGCCCCGGGCGTTAAGCCGTGTTGGGCAGCGCTGCGCTGGTTAAGTTGTACCGACAGTTGCGGGATCAGCACCTGCTGTTCCACGTTAATATCAACCAGCCCGGGGATCTCAGCCAGACGCTGACGCAGTTGCTCAGCCGTCAGGCGCAGCTCGGCTAAATCATCACCAAAGATTTTTACCGCCAGCTGCGCCCGGACACCGGATAATAGGTGATCCAGGCGGTGGGATATCGGTTGGCCGATCGCAACCTGAGCGGGCAGCACCGCGAGCTTATCCCGGATCTCTGCGAGTACGGCGTCGCGACTGCGGGCGGAAGGTGTTAAGTCGATATCGATTTCACTGGAATGCACGCCTTCGGCATGTTCATCCAGCTCTGCGCGACCGGTACGGCGGCCAACCTGGCTGACCTCCGGGATTTCTAATAGCAAGCGCTCGGCCAGTAAGCCCAGCCGGTTAGCTTCCGACACGGCAGTACCGGGCTGATATATTACCCCCAGCACCAAGGAGCCTTCGTTAAAGGCGGGTAAAAATGCTCTTGGCATCAGTGTCAGGGACGCCAGTGCAATCAGTACTGCACCAGCTGTCACGGCGAGCAGGCCTTTCGCGCGCGTAAAGGCCCAACGTAGCCAACGCTGCTGCCACTGTTTCAGTTGCTGGATCAGCCAGCTATCCTGGCGCTGCAGCTCTGGCCGGCCCGGCAGCAGGTAATAGCAAAGCACAGGCGTAACGGTGATGGAGACCAGCATCGAAGCCAGGATGGCGACAATATAGGCCACACCCAGCGGGCTAAATAACCGGCCTTCAATACCCGGCAGCGCAAACAGCGGCAGAAACACCAGCACTACGATCAGCGTGGCGTACAGAATACCGGAGCGTACCTCCATGCTGGCGCGCCAAATCACGTCTAATACCGCTTCTTTACTGTCTGCGGCTCGCTGTTTCAGTCGGCGCAGCGTATTCTCAACCCCGACCACCGCATCATCGACCAGCTCACCGACAGCGATGGCCAAACCGCCAAGCGTCATCACGTTGATGGTCATGCCGAACCAACGGAACACCAGAATGGTAACGGCAAAAGACAGCGGGATCGCCAGCAGTGAAATAAAGGTGGTGCGGCTGGACAGTAAAAACACAAACAACACGATCAGCACCATAATGGCGGCATCACGCAGCGCTTCGGTGACATTACGCACCGCGGCACTGATAAAGTCGGCCTGGCGGAACAGCACTTGTGGCGCTGCCAGTCCGGCAGGTAAACCATTTTGTAGGCCGGCCAGTGCCTGCTCGATGGCGGCGGTTACCGCAACGGTATCGGCATCAGGTTGTTTTTGGATGCTGAGGATCACGGCGCTTTGGCCATTAAAGCCGGCATCACCACGTTTTACCGCGGCGGCATAGCTGACCTCTGCCAGTTGCTGTAACAAGATGGGCTGCCCGGCATGCCAGCCAACAGCCAGTAATTGCAGATCCGAGAGCTCAGTGGTCAGCGCCTGATGGCGTAACAAATATTCGCGTTGATTTAGCTCCAGAAAACCGCCGCCGGCATTACGGGCAAAGCCCTGCAGCGCAGCTTTGAGATCGGCTAAGCTGACGCCGGCGGCAGCCATTCTCGGCAGATCCGGCATCACCCGGTACTGACGCACTTCGCCACCAATCGGGATCACCTGAGATACACCCGGAATAGCCTGCAGGCGCGGGCGCAGCACAAAGTCGGCATATTCGCGGGCCTGCATCGGGCCTTCTGCTACGTCGGCTTTAAGCGGCAATGCCAGCAACATGATCTCGCCCATAATAGAGGATACCGGCCCCATGACCGGCGTAAGCTGTCGCGGCAGTTGTTGCTGTGCCAGGGTCAGGCGCTCCGCCACCAGTTGCCGGTTACGGTAGATATCGGTATCCCAGTCAAATTCGACATATAACAGCGAAAGTCCGATACCGGAGGTGGAACGGATCCGGCTGACGCCGGTGACACCGCTCAGCAGGTTTTCCAGTGGAAAACTGACCAACTGTTCCACTTCTTCCGGTGCCATACCTCCGGCTTCCGTCAGGATAGTGATAACCGGCTTATTCAGATCCGGGAACACATCGACCGGCAGCGATTTGGCGCTGAACAGGCCGTAAATTAATAGCAGCAGGGCAGCCAGCAGCACCAACAGCCGCTGCTCCAGGCTGCGGCGTACAATAATGTCAAACATGGTTCCTCCCGCTTAGCGGATCTGATTCAGCAGGTTGGCACCTTGTACCACCACGCGATTGTCCGCTCCCAAACCGGCGGTAATCAGCACCTCTGTGTCATTCAGCGGCATATAACGCACAATTTGCGGTAAAAAGCGCTCGGCACTCAGTTTGATCCAAACCTGCGGCAGATTCTGACTGCTGCTGACCACAGCGCTGGCGGGCAGGCGAATACCGCTGAGCTGCCCGGCTTGTTCTACGACCAGCGTCACGGGTTGGCCGACAGCCAGCGGTGCCTGGGTTAGCTTAAACTGCAAACTGAGGCTACCCTGCTGGTACTGTCCGGTGCTGCCGATATATTCCAGCGTCGCTTGCGGCCAGCCTTGCAGATAGGCGTGCCCGATTTGATTGAGCAGCGCGGGCTCAGTGGTGCGGGCATCCAGCAGTAACAAAGCCGGATCAAGGATTTCAAACAGCGGTTGCCCGGCAGCCAGCCACTGGCCGCTACTCAGTTGATGCGGCTGAATAATGCCACTTAGCGGGGCGCTAAGTACCTCCGGTTGCTCCAGACCACCTTCTAACTGCCGGATTTGTTGCCGCAGGCTGTTCAGCTGCAACTGCAGCTGTTCCAGCTGTTGTTGCGCCACTAAATCAGACAACTGCTGCAGACGCTTCACATCACGCTCGGTCTGGCTGGCACTGAGGCGCAGCGCGGTTAACTCTGCTAACTGGCTGGCCTGCTCGTAAGCCGTATCCTGGTAATATAAGTAGCCAAGAATTTGCCCGGCCTGAACGCGCTGTCCGGCAACGGGCAGGCCATTTGCCGGCGGCGCTAAACGGCCGGCACTGTTGGCTTGCACCAGGCCCCGGCCAGCTGGATGACTTTGCACTACAGCATGCAATTGCCGGGTTGGTGCGGCGGTACTGCTAACACCCAACTGAGTGCGGATCTCAAACAAGCGTTGCTGTGCCATCGTTAACACCACACTGCCATCCGCCTGTCGGCCCAGCGGCGAATGAGTTTCGGGCGAAGTGGTTAAATGCTCGCCATCAGGACCATGCGCCCCCGGGGCGGCACTGGCAGCGGCGGCCTGTAGCCCTGCTGCGAACAACATGCTGAGATAAAATCGATTAAGCCTTTGCATTATAACCTCCGCGCCGCACGGGTTAGACCAAGCCAGTAGCCGCTGCCAGCGGCCAGCGCCAGCAGAACCAGGGCCGCTAACCAGCTAGCATAGTGGCTATGTTTATGATGGTCATGCTCATGTTGATGATCATGCTCAGAGGCATGCGGGGTGGCTGCTTGGGATAGCTGAAAACTGGCCAGCAGCAGATCAGCGTGTTCCGCGGTCAAAACGGTCACTACCAGCTCATGCTGCTGCGGTTGCTGTAGCAGCTGTAACAGTGCCGGTTCGGTTATTTCATAGTAAGCGGCAGTGCTGTTGTAGCGGGCCTGAGCGGTTAGCCCGGCGCTTTCCAGCTGCAGGCTGGCATCAGCGACGGGCTGATTGCTGGCATAGTGGTGCAAATGTAGCACCAGGCGATCGTCGTAGAGTTCGGCCAGCAGTTCAAACTGCTCACTGAAAGTTTCAAAACGCGGCGCCAGCTGAGTGTTAGCGACGACGGGCCCGGTAAGGTGTTCTCCATTGGGGCCATGTGCCCCGGGTGCGGCTAACGCTGGCAAAACAGCGAGCAGCACGCTTAACAGCAAGCCGACAGTCAGCTGCTGTAGTTTAAAGCTAAACATAACAAATCCTCTGCTAAATACAGTGAAGAAAAAAATTTAATCAGCAGAGTCAGGGGCGGGGAGGCCGCCATAGCAGGTTTTGCGGTGAACGCGGCCACCAGCCGGAGAAGGTGATCAGTACCAGATCCGGACGCAAATCAAGCGCTACCTCGGGCACTGTTTGCCACAGTAATTGCGCGCTGTGACAGAGATCGGCAAACACATGCCAGCGGGCTTCGGCAGAGTTTTCCAGGCTAATTTGCTGGGCATCAGCGTGGTGCAGGTGCGCCTTACCAAGAAAATGCAGCAGGTCATGCCAGGATAAAGCCGCGCTGGTCTGATGTTGATGCTCAACGGCGATATCGGCGTTATCGTTATGCAATAGCCAGTGACGTCCAGACAGCTGGACAAATAAGCTTAGCATTAACAGGCAAACCAGTATCTGGCGGAGCACGGCGAAACTCGGTGAGAAATGATAGAGGCATCACTTTAGCATGGCCATTTTACTGACACAATCTATCGCTGGCTGACGACACCCTGTCGTTTAACGTGATCTGAGAGCGAAGTTAGCCCATACTGCAAATATCAAGCATAATCAAAAATGAAAAGTGAATGGTAGCATGATAAGCCGTGGCATCTATCTGTATTGGCTGGCGCTAACGATATCAGGCTTATTGGTACCGGCTGTTGCCGATGAGGCGGTACCGGTACAGGTTGTTTAACCGCAACAACAGGGGTTAGCCGAGCAGCTGCAGTTAAGCGGCAGTCTGACGGCGCAGCAAAATGCCCAGTTGTCGAGCCGCACTGCCGGCCTGGTGGCTGAATTGCTGGTGGATGCCGGCACTGAGGTCAAGGCCGGGCAGCCGCTGTTAAAGTTAGATCCGGCGCTGGCTGAGCATGAATTGGCACAACAGCTTGCCGCGGTTAATGCGGCCCGGGTTATGTTAGCCGAGCGCCAACGTCTGGTGGCTGAAGCAGAACAACTGACCACGCAACAACTGTTTCCGCAAACCGAGCTGGCAATTCGGCGCGCCCAATTGGCTGAGGCCGAAGCCTTGCTGCAACAAGCCAATGCCCGCTTAGCGCAGCAACGGGAAATTATCAGCCGGCATACCTTAACTGCACCTTTTGCCGGTGTGATTGCTCGGCGCGATACTGATCTGGGCGAGTGGTTAGCATTAGGCGCACCGGTGTTTCAGCTGGTCAGTTTATCGCCGTTATTACTGGATATTCAGGTGCCGCAAGAATATTTTGCCAATCTTGCTAATTTGCGCCGCATCGAAGTGCGCTCGGATCTGGCGCCGCAGCAGGTGCTGAGCGGCCGGTTACTGGCCACAGTGCCGGTGGGCGATAGCAATGCCCGCAGCTTTCTGGCCCGCCTTGAAGTGACTACCGCCGATACTCCGTTACTGCCCGGCACCTCAGCCCGGGCGACCTTATATTTTGAACGTGAAGACAGCCAGGTGCTGGTGGTGCCACCCGATGCATTGTTACGTCATCCGGATGGTAACTTCAGCGTTTTTGCGATCCGCGATAATCAGGCTGAACGCTTTAATGTGCAGCTTGGCCGCAGCAGTGAGCGCGGTGTGGAAATTTTATCAGGCTTACCTGCCGGTTTACTGGTGGTGGTGCGGGGTAATGAGACCTTGCGCGCTGGCCAGCAGGTACGGATCCTGGATCCTACGCCAGCTGGCGCCAATCGTCAGGGAGCAAACTGATGCTGGATGCTGGTATTCGTCGCGGTACCATCCTGACGGTAGCCGTATTAATGGTGTGTGTACTGGGGATAGTGGCAGCGCTGCGTATACCGGTGCAAATGATCCCTGATCTGGAAGTACGCACTATCAGTGTGGTAACCGGTTGGCCCGGGGCGACGCCGCAGGATGTCGAAAAAGAGATCCTGATTGAGCAGGAGCGGTATTTACGCACCCTGCCAAATCTGAAACGCATGGTGTCACGCGCCAGTACCGGCTCGGCGCAAATTGAGCTGGAATTCCCGTTTGGCGTCGATGTTAATGAAGCGCTGATCCGGGTCAGCAATGCCTTGAGTCAGGTTTCGTCCTATCAGGAGAATGTCGATCAGCCGCGGCTGTTCAGCAGTTCTTTTTCCAATAACGCCTTTATGTACTTCCGACTAATGCCACTGGCCGGTAATCCACTGAACCTTGATATGGATATGCTGCGCGATTATGCGGAGGATTTTGTCCGGCCGCAGATGGAGCGCGTGCCCGGGGTATCGGAAGTCGGGGTAAGTGGGGGGGCCGAGCGGCAAATCCAGGTCTTGGTCGATCCGGCGCGACTGGCGCAGCGTGGCATTAGTTTAACCCAGGTGCGCGATACGATCCGTGCCCGCAACCGTGACAGCTCAGCGGGGGATATTGATAGCGGTAAAAGGCGCTATTTGTTGCGGGTAGTCGGGCGTTTTGAACAACTGTCTGAGCTGGAAAATCTGATCCTGACACAGCAGGGCGATAATGTAGCTGGATGGGCTTGGTGACCATGGAGGATGTGATTGAAGCCATTATCGGCCAGCCGATTATGGATGAGACGGATGATATCCCCAATATGCGCCGCTTTGCCAAGCGCCGCTGGGAGCATAAGCAGAAACAACTGGAAGATGTAAAATCCTGATCTTGCTGCTCAGGCAAAGCCTGAGCAGCAACAAGGTTTCAGGCTAATCAAATCCAAAGTCGCAGCACCATGACTGATCCCACCCTCCAGGCTGCTGCTGGCTTTGCTACGACAAAGATATCCACCATAGCTGGCGGCCGAGCCCAGGGTAAAAATACCCAACTCGCTGATGCGGCCAGCGCTGTTATTCTGCAGCAGTTCGCCATGTTTTAGGCTAAAGAAATTTTCACAGCGAATGTTGGCGTGAATCGGCGCCATCAGCAGATCGGCGCTGTCATAGTGCTGATAGCGTTGCCAGCCTTGCGCATAGCGTGCCACATTGCCACCGCCCTCTTGTTGAGTCTTGTACCAGTAGCCGGCGGCCAGTTTGGCGCGGACTGCCTCCGCTGTTAAGTCGGCAACGGCAAAGCTGGGCACCATTAGCTGCTGCAGCAGCTGTAATTGTGCCGGGCTAAATCCAAAGCGCTGAGCGAGCTGTTGCCGCCCGCTTGGTTGCTGCAGTAATAGTCCCAGTTGATGCTGTAACCATTTGCTGCCGCTTAACTGTCCTGCCAGATTAGGGCATTGCAGCAGATTCGTGTGCTCAAGACTCGCCCGAAATGCCCAGTAATCAGCTGCCTGTGGCAGAGGGTTATAGCCGGTGCGCCAGTATAATACGCTTACCCGCCGTCCATCTGTTAGATAGAAACCTTTGTCTCCCCGCGCCTGGCCTTGTTGTAACTGGTTTAGGGTCAGCCGTTCGGTCGCCACGCCGTGCTGGCGGACGGCTTCAGTGAGCAATTGCTGATCAAAGATATTTTGCTCCTGTTCCGCGATGACCATAACCAATAACGCGGGCTGTCCGGCAGCGTTGGCAATAGCGGCTTCTGCTAACAGCTTCGCCTGAGCGGCCAATGCCGGATTATCGACATAAGGCAGTGGTAATAAAGGCGCCAATAGTTGTTGATAGCGTGCACTAAGGGGGCCCATACCGGCGGCAATCGGATTAGATTCGACCCAACGCCATCCGCCAGCAGTTAACAGCAAATCATGCCGGCTTAAGTTGAGATTCCGGCTGGTTAAGCGAACCGGCTCTATCGCAGACAAGGTTCGCCAGATCGCTCCTGGCACTGATGCTGAGTCCTTTAGTGCCCGGGTTTGTTGCAGTAACCAACAGGGATCACCAGCGATCCGTTCCAGCAAACGTCCGAGTAGCGTAGCCGCCGTCCTTGCCTGTTGCCACTGCGAGGTACTGAGTTGCCAGGGCGTCAGTGACACCGGCGCCGGTACAAAACCCTTGGCCTGTTGCAAACCCAGGCGGGCGTTAATCAGCAACGGTTGCAGTGTAGTAGCCAGTTGCTGAGGTGTGGCGATCGTTCGCAGCGACTGTGCCATCACAGACTCCCTATCGGTAACAGCAGATCAATGGCAATACCGGTACTGCAGGCAGTAACAAGCACCACACCAATAAATGCCAACAGCAGCGGCCATTGAAAGATCTTTTTCAGGATAATCAGCTCGGGCAAACTGGCACCGGCACCGCCGATTGTCAGCGCCATAACGCTGCCATAGCTCATGCCTTTACTCACTAAACTGAGTGCCAGCGGGATCATCGAACTGGCACGAACATACAGCGGAATGCCAATCACTGCGGCCAGCGGGATCAGGTACAGGCTATTGCTACTACTTAAACTGGCAAAGAATTCGGCTGGTACATAGCCATGGATCACCGCACCCGCCAGTACACCAAGCATTAAATGTGGCAGAAAGCTGCGGGTATCTTTAACTGCCCGCAGCCATAAGCGGCTCCAGTACTGCCATGACCAATACTTTATCGCTACTGTTGCGCCAGCGCTGTTGCAGCAAGGCCGCTCTGCTGCTGGTAGCCTAACGTAACGGGAAAAGCCCAGTTGTGATAACAGCAGGCCAGACAAGACCGCGATGCTAAGCACGCCCGTTGCGTATAGCAGAGTGAGTTTGGCGCCAAACACGGAAAACAGCAGGGCAACCAGGATTGGATTAAGCAACGGAGAGGTCAGTAAGAACGTCATCACCGGGCCAAAGGCTGCATTGGCACGCAACATACCGACTAACATCGGCAGAGTGGAGCAGCTGCAAAAGGGTGTAATAGCGCCTAGGGCTGCGGCGGTAAAATAACCTTTGCCACCGGCCAATAAGGCCTGGATCCGCTGCGCCGGAAAGCGATCCTGCAGCTGGTACACCAGCATACTGATTACGACAAAAAGTATCAGCAGCTCACTAAGGGTACCGATAAAAAATTGCACACTGGCATAAAACGCATCTGACATAAAACCTCCACAGGTTAGTTAGCACACACAGATATTTCCGTGATTGTGGAAATATAATATTTCGACAAACATGGAAGTGTCAAATGTTATTTCCAAGTTTGTGGAAATTATTTCGGGAGGGCGTTACACTAGCGCTGTTAGCAACTCAGGACCTGGAGTAAAGATGAGTCTGGAATTGGAGCAGGCTGCAGCGCAGTTGGCAGAATTGGGGCATCCAACCCGATTAGGCATTTTTCGGATTTTGGTGCGTGCTGGTCATCAGGGCGTTGCGGTTGGCGAGATCCAGCAGGCTTTAGATATTCCAAATTCAACGCTGTCACATCATTTAAGCCGGATGACCAAAGTCGGTTTAATGGCACAACGCCGGGATGGCCGCACCTTATATTGCAGTTTGCTCTTTAACAACGTCGATACCTTGTTAGCATTTTTATATGATGAGTGTTGCCTCGGTTTGCCCTCGGCTTCAGCTTCACAAAGCAGTTGTTGTGACTAATACTGGCTAGCATCGCTGTAAAAAGTGGCGATAGACGGTAGCACTTTGCTTTGGGATCTCCAGCATCGGTAAATGACCAATCCCTTCAAAAACCTGCAGTTGGAGTTGCGGTAGCTGTTGCTGCCAAAGTGCTACAGCACTGATATCGATCAGTTGGTCTTCTTCGCCCCAACATAATAAAACCGGTACCTTAATCTGCGCCAGCTCTGCCGCTGTTAAGCAGGAATCAAAAAAATCAGCAAAGATAGCAGCAAGTAATACCCGTTGTCGTTGGTAGCGGCAGGCAATGCCTTTTAGCATTAGCTGTGGAATATAGGGTGGCCGGGCCATCGATAGGGCGTAAAATCGCTTAAAGTCGGCAAAATCTAACTGTAAAAACGGGTTTAAACCCTGGCGTACCTGCTGCTCTAACTGACTTGGCGTAGCGGAGCTAAGCCCAGCCGGATCTTGTAGTGCCAGGGAGAGCACCTGCGCCGGATAGCGGCTGGCAAAGACGGTGGCTAAAAAACCGCCCATCGAATTCCCAATCAGATGCACCTGTGGCAGGTGCAGCGTCGCCAAAAATAATGCCAGTCGCTCCGCTTGTCTGGGCATACTATGATTGGCATCAGCGGCAAAGGGTGTTTCACCATGACCAGGTAAGTCTGGGATCAATAACTGATAGTGGCGCCGCAGCTGACGGGCAAAACGCAGCCAGATACTTTTATCGGCGCTAAAGCCATGTAGCAATACCAGTGTTGGTTTACCGGGGTTGGCATACCAGTAATAGTCGATGGTTAGCTCGCCAATATCAGCTTGCCTGCGGCGCAGGCCATAGCAGTAAGCTTCGGCAGCCATGCTTTGTTGATACAACCATAATCCGAATTGGGCCCGACGGCTGCAGCAAGGGCTGGCTGATGATGTCGTGCTGTGACTAAAGTCCATTTTTCTGCCAGGTGTCTAACGGATGAAAACCCACTTTAGCCGGTCAGTCGCCAGAGGTAAAGCGTTGAAGTACCGCCGGTTAGCCCGGCGGTAGAGGATGCAGAATTAGTTAGATGGCATTACCACGGTATCTAACACATGGATCACACCATTACTGGTCTCTATGTCGGTGGCGATAACTTTGGCGCCGTTAACAAAGACATTGCCGTCTTTCACTTCAATGTTAAGATCCTGCCCCTGTACGGTCTTGGCTGATGTCAGATTAACCACGTCAGCGGCCATCACTTTACCGGCTACCACATGGTAAGTCAGAACATTGGTCAGTGCAGCTTTGTCCGCCACCAGCGCGTTCAAATCAGCCGCCGGGATCTTGGCAAAGGCGTCATCATTTGGGGCGAACACAGTGAACGGGCCTTTGCCTTTTAAAGTATCAACCAGCTCAGCCGCTTGCACTGCAGTGACCAGTGTAGTGAAGCTACCTGCAGCTACAGCGGTATCAACGATGTCGGCTTTTGCTTTGTGGTTGTGTGCCTGAACAGTAAACAGTAATGAGCCGGCAAAGAGTGAGCAAACAAACAGGTGTGACAGTTTCATAACGTTTCCTTTTTCAACTTAGGTTGGGTTTGGGCGCGGCAACGCTGATGCTCGCGCCTGGTTCCAGTGATAAAACGCCAGTTGTTGAAAAAAGGATCAGATTTATAATTTTTCGGAACATGTAAACTGGATGAAAAGCATGCGCGTAAGCAGGCATCGCTTAAATACGATCACTTCACTCAAAGCAAAATGATGTAGGTTCAACGCCTATTTTTTTACAGCGCTCCAGTACCAGTCTGACCAGTATGCAGTGCTTAATCCCGCTTAATACAGACAAAAAGCGCATTACCAGCGTGCTGATCCCAGGCTTGGATCCGCTGATAGTCGTGTGCAAGGATCTGAATATCGAAGTAGGGGCTGAGAAGTTCAGCGAGCTCGGTAAAGCTTACTGCAACCATCGGATGTTCGTCCTGCCAGTATTCTTGCTCCAGCTTTGTGGTCTTGCTGATCTTAAGTTTCAGCGCTTGTTGCTCACCCGAACCACTGTAGTACCAGGCAGAGGCAAAATCAAAACGGGCGTTTTGATAATAAGTGCTATGACTTACCGCACTGAGATTACAGATCTTAGTTTTGTCTACGGCGTTAAAGCAGAAGATGCCGCCCGGTGTTAACGCGTGATAAACCCGGGCAATACAGTCAGCCAGCAGTTCCAGAGTACCGGTATAGTGAATGGAATATAAAAAGCAGGTTATTAAATCAACAGGTTGCACAAGTTCAAACCGGCACATATCACCTAACAGGAACTTCGCCTCGGGGCAGCGCGCTCTGGCCAGTGTTAGCATCGGTTGATTTAAGTCTAATCCTTGACACTGAAAACCCGCATCAATGAAATGCCGGATATGCGGCCCGGTACCACAGGCCAGATCCAGATGCTGCAAGCCGGCATTGCCAAACAGTTGTTGTAGGCGGATGATGCCCTGGCTTTGCTGCAAATAGTTAATATCGCAGCACATCAGGTCATAATAGCCCGACAGATCGGTGTAAAGTGCGTTAGTAGCCTGCATTTTGAGCATCGGGCAGCAAAAGGTGGCGCATTTTATAGCAGTTTTACGCAACTGCGAAATAAAACTCTGCATGGTTCGACCAAACTGGTCGTACCGGTACCGGAGAATAATATGA